>NZ_VOZF01000002.1:0-249717 GCF_013419905.1 Acinetobacter sp. YH12046 | reverse complement strand
TGCCCACAATCAGGGTTATTCGTACGTTGAATCAATTGCTGGAGTGGAGAGAAAAACCGTTAGTGATCCGATGCGATAATGGTCCCGAATTTATCAGTCACGAATTTGTGCGCTGGGCTACTGAGCACGGTATTCGTATTGAATATATTCAACCAGGTAAGCCACAGCAGAATGCGTATATTGAACGCTATAATCGGACCATACGTTATAGTTGGCTGAGCAAGCATTTATTTGATACTTTGGATGAAGTACAAGATTATGCAACAAGCTGGTTGTGGCATTACAACCATGAAAGACCACATCAAGCTAACAAAGGAAAGCCACCTCTAATGGCTGCTTAACCTCTACTTTTAACTTCGGTTATTTATGGGAGGATTACCTTACGTTCCATGCATGATCTGTCTATGTAATAAAAAATAACCGCAGAAAAAAACCTTGAAAACTTTTCTTAAAACTTTATGAAAAATAATGCTTAGGTTAAGATGAGCCATCATTTGTAAAAGCATTCTAGAAGACCTATGCAACCATTTGTTCTATATAACTCAGAGCAACGTAAAAAAGTAGAATTTGTGCCTCGTAAAGAAGGTCAGATTGATCTGTATGTCTGTGGGATGACGGTCTATGACTACTGTCATATCGGACATGCACGTACCGTGGTTGCATTTGACTATATTATCCGTTTTCTGCGCAGTCAGGGCTGGAAAGTAAAATATGTCCGTAATATCACTGACATTGACGACAAGATTATTAAACGTGCCAATGAAAATGGGGAAAGCATTTCATCACTGACCAGCCGTTTTATTGATGCCATGAATGAAGACTTTGCCAAGTTAGGCTGTCTTGCACCGGATGAAGCACCAAAAGCCACCGATTACATCAATCAAATGCAAAACATGATTGGTACGCTAGTGGAAAAAGGGACTGCATATCCGGCAAATAATGGCGATGTTTATTTCGAAGTTGAAAAATTTGCCAAATACGGCCGCCTTTCAGGCCGTAAACTGGAAGATATGCAGGCAGGCGCTTCTGAACGTGTAGACGTCGAAGTTGAGAAAAAACACCCATTTGACTTTGTACTTTGGAAACATGCCAAAGAAAATGAACCTTCTTGGGCTTCACCATGGGGCAATGGTCGTCCAGGATGGCATATTGAATGTTCTGCGATGTCAACCTGCTGCCTGGGCAATCATTTTGATATTCATGGTGGCGGTGCTGATTTAAGCTTCCCGCATCATGAAAACGAGATTGCACAATCTGAAGCAGCGACAGGTGAGCAGTATGTGAACTACTGGATGCATGCTGGCTTCATCAATGTCGATGGTGAAAAGATGTCGAAGTCTTTGGGTAACTTCTTCACTATCCGTGATGTGATTGAAAAATTCCATCCAGAAGTGGTGCGTTACTTTATCGTATCTTCACACTACCGCAGCCCGGTGAACTATTCAGATGTAGCTTTAAAAGAAGCGAAAAATACGCTGATGCGTTTCTATCATTCTTTTAAAGCTTATCAAGCGGTATATGGTGAGCAGGTTGTTGAAACTTTAGATCAAAGCTTTGTTGAGCGTTTCAATACAGCCATGCGTGATGACTTCAATACGCCAGAAGCCATTGCTGTGTTGTTTGAACTGAATAAAGAGCTGAACCGTGCAGTAAAAGACCAGAATCAGGAACAGGCTACAGTTTATTATTCTACTCTGCGCCATCTCACCAATATTCTGGGTCTGGTACAGCACAATGTCGATGAATTCTTGAAGTCTGATATTGGTCAGGAAGCTTTAGGCTTGTCTGAAGAGCAGATTGAAGATCTGATCCAGCAACGTAAAGATGCCAAAAAAGAGAAAAACTTTGCTCGTGCCGATGAAATCCGCCAGTCTTTATTAGACCAAGGAGTGGTGCTGGAAGATACCCGTCAAGGAACTGTATGGCGTCGTGCTGATTAATTCGACAGTTGAATCAATAGAGAGTTGACAGTTAGCAGAAACTCTCTATAATTCACTCCCATATTGCGGGAATAGCTCAGTTGGTAGAGCACAACCTTGCCAAGGTTGGGGTCGCGAGTTCGAGTCTCGTTTCCCGCTCCAAAATTCAAAAAACCCTGATCGAAAGATTGGGGTTTTTTATTGCCTACGCAAAATAAAAAGGACAATGAGGGCTGATTAACATAATGAAATTCTGAATATGGAAGAGCTTTCAGTCAGGGAAATTTTAAAACATTCTGTTTAAGTTTTATGAAAAGCTCTACATTTTGAAACCTGCTATTTGCATAGATATGATAAAATTGCGAAAATTATTTTTTGCTAGAATGAGTCAACTCTGTATAGAGTTAAGGTAAACCTACTTTGAACCCACCAAATATGCCAAATCAAATAGACTTCCAGAAAGTTGCACTTGAAACCTTGCGTATCGAAGAACAAGCATTACAGATTTTAGCCACGCAGATCGATGAGCGTTTTAGTCAGGCATGTGAAATTATCCTGCAGTGCAAAGGTCGTCTGGTGATTACCGGGATGGGGAAATCCGGGCATATTGGCCGTAAGATGGCGGCAACTTTTGCGTCTACGGGTACGCCTTCATTCTTCATGCACCCGGGCGAGGCAGGGCATGGGGATCTCGGTATGCTGGTACCGGGTGATGTACTGATTGCCATTTCAAACTCAGGCAAAAGCGATGAAATCATGATGCTGATGCCTCTGATCAAGCGTCTGGAAATTCCCTTAATTACCATTAGTGGGGATGCCAAAGGCCCAATGCCACAAAATGCTGATGTGGCTTTAACTCTAGGTCATCTTCAGGAAGCCTGTCCACTTGGCCTGGCACCGACTTCGAGTACAACAGCAACTTTAGCGCTGGGTGATGCACTGGCTGTCGCTCTTTTAGATGCACGAGGTTTTACTGCTGACGATTTTGCCTTGTCACATCCAGCGGGTGCCTTGGGTAAACGCTTATTGCTGCATGTAAAACACTTAATGCACACTGGTTCGGAATTGCCAAAAGTGTCACCAGATACACCAATGAATCAAGTTTTATACGAGATTTCAAATAAACGCCTAGGTTTAACCACAATTGTGGATCAAAATGACCTTCTGCTGGGTATTTTCACTGATGGTGACTTACGCCGCCTGATCGACAAACAGCAAGGTTTTGATGTCAATTTACCGATTCAGGAAGTAATGACCAAAAATCCGCTGACAATTTCTCAGGAAGCACGTGCTGTCGTTGCACTGGAAAAAATGAACGAACGTAAAATTAATCAATTTGTAGTGGTTGATGATGCCAATAAAGTCATTGGTGTAATTAGTATGCATGACCTGATTCAGGCTGGGGTAAATTAATAAATGGCATCTTATGTATTATTAGAGCAGGCACGTCATATTGAGGCACTGGTACTTGATGTAGATGGTATTTTAAGCGACGGTTTTGTCACATTGACCAACACGGGCGATGAGATCAAGTCTTTTGATATCCGTGATGGTCTGGGTATGAAACTGGTACAGCAAGCCGGAATCAAAGTGATCATTATCACTGGGCGTCAAAGCAATATCGTACAGAAACGTATGTCGGATTTAGGTGTAGATCTGGTTTATCAGGGCCGCGAAGATAAAGGGACTGCTTTGCGTGAAGCGTGTACTCAGCTCAATATCGATCCTGAAGACTGTTTATACATGGGTGATGACTGGCCTGATCTGTCTGCCTTCGCGATTGCAGGCATGAAAGTGACTGTTCCAAACGGCCATGTTGAAGTGCGTCGTCGTGCTGATCTGGTAACGCAAGCCTATGGTGGTCGTGGTGCGGTACGCGAGATTTGTGACATGTTACTGATGTCCAAAGGTAAGTACCAAGAGTTACTTGAAAAATATACTCGTGCGCCTTATTAATAAGTCATACATCCTGGATTAAGTACACCGCTTATGGACACTAGAGTTTTATATCTTACGGCTATTATCATTGCCGCAATAAGTGGTGGTTATTACTATTACAGCGGTAAAGGCAACAAGTTGCAGACTGATTCTGCACGTAGCATGACCTATTCTGCGAATAATATTAACTTAACCCAAACTGATGAAAAGGGCATGTTGTCTGTTCGTGCCCAGGTCGACCAGCTTGAACAAAACCTGCAGCTAGAGACTTCAAGTCTCAAAAATCTGCAGGCAACGACCTATAAAGACGGTCAGATTGATGCGACATTCTTTGCCAAACAGGGCAACGGTTATGATGACAATACAAAAGTTGTACTTTCTCAAGAAGTGCTGGCGACCAAGATCATGCAAAATGGAAAAATGCAGTTCCGTACCGAGGAGCTGACCGCTTTTCCGAAAACACGTGAAATTGAAACCGATAAAACTGTCATTGTTGAATCTCCACAGGCTGAATTTATCAGTCAGGGCCTAAAAGCCAATCTTAATGATGGTCAATACGAATTCTTTAATATTCGAGGAAAGTATGAACCAAATTCCTAGAGCTAAAATGATGAAAACTTTCCTTAAGCGCGCTGCGTTGTTAAGTCTGGTTGCATTGGGTTCAGCCACTGCGTTTGCATTGCCATCTGATCGTAATCAGCCGATTACCTTATTAGCTGACCGTGCGACTTTTAATGAGCGTACTGGAGTCACGACTTATTCAGGTAATGTCATTATTGAACAGGGCACCATGAAATTGCAGGCCAATTCGATTGTGGCGAATCTGAATAATAAAAAACAGATCAGCCTGATTACGGCAACAGGTAGCCCGGCTCAATTTCAGCAGAAAGTTGATCCTGCCAAAGGTTTGGCCAAAGGTCAGGCACAGAAAATTGTCTATAATGCGGAAACCGGGATTATTACCCTATCTGGAAATGCCTACTTGCAGCAAGATGGCGCTAGTATCCGTGGTAATACACTGAAATACAGCATGAATAAAGGCGATATTGAAGCAACAGGTACACCAAATAAAACCGGTTCAGCAGCAGGTCGTGTACAAATCGTGATTCCGCCTTCATCTTCGAAATCCTTTCCGGGAGCACGTGATTAATGGCACAGACGCATCAGGTTCAAACTTTAACCATTAAGCATCTGGCGAAAAATTATAGTAAACGCTGGGTAGTCAAGGACGTTTCCTTCAGTATGGAAAGTGGGCAGATTGTTGGGCTTTTAGGGCCTAATGGTGCAGGTAAAACTACCAGTTTCTATATGGTGGTGGGTCTGGTGCGTATGGACAAGGGTGAAATCCATCTGGATGATCTCGATTTGTCTGACTTGGCAATGCATGAACGTGCGCGAAAAGGGATTGGCTATTTACCTCAGGAAGCTTCTATTTTTAGAAAACTAACCATTTCTGAAAATATTATGGCGATTCTGGAAACCCGTAAGGATTTAAGCAAAGCTCAGCGTCAACAACGTTTAGCCGAATTACTAGCAGACTTTAAAATTACCCATATTAAAGATTCATTGGGTATGAGTGTTTCGGGTGGTGAACGTCGTCGTGCTGAAATTGCCCGTGCGTTGGCAGCTGACCCTAAATTCATGTTATTGGATGAACCTTTTGCCGGGGTTGACCCGATTTCAGTGGGTGATATTAAAGATATTATTACGACGCTGAAAGATCGTGGAATTGGGGTATTGATTACCGATCATAACGTTCGTGAAACTTTGGCCATCTGTGAACATGCCTATATTGTCAGCGAAGGTTCAGTCATTGCTGAAGGCACGGCACAAGAAATTCTGGCCAATGAAACGGTACGTAAAGTTTATCTGGGTGATGACTTTACTGTATAGAAAATTTTCATTATCAGAAAAACCCGCATTAAGACTTTAGTCGTCAAATGCGGGTTTTTTTTACTTAAATTAAGACGAAAAAGCTATCTTTTTGTATGATTTGATATATTGTTAGGCTAAAACACGAAACATTCATTATTATGCAATTTAGGGTGCAGCACTTAAAAAATGTTCAGGGGATAATAGATAAAAATAAGGGAATATGGATCATTCTTCTTTTGCCTTTATCTGTGCCATTCGTACATGCAGAAAATTCACAGAATTATTTTAATAATATTAAAAGTGGATTAGGAAAACTGATTGCACCAGAGCCAACGCGATCAGCGCAGACGATTGATATTAGCTCAGTTAGTCAGTACTCACTGGATACCTCAAAGGTGGCTGAACTGCCGCAGATTAGTCGACCGTAGCAGGGACAATCTTCAATTCGACCTATAAATGCTGGTATTCCTGCAAAAATGAGTCTGATTGAGGCGGTTCATACAGCAGTTCAGCGTCGTCCGGAAATTGCCCAGAGTATTTCGTCTTTATCTGCACAGGCAGCCAATATTGATGTGGCCAAAGCAGCCTATTATCCGCAGTTATCTGGCGGTGTGGGTACCGGAGATTTGACCTCAGGTGAACGTGGACGTCAGGTGGTTTCTCTGAATGCAACCCAGATGCTATATGACTTTGGCAAGATTAGAACCAATGTGAGTGTTGAAGAAGCGAGACTGGCAGAAGATCAGGCAAGGGTACTGGTGAGTCTGGATCAGGTTGCACTGGAAGTAGCGGATGCCATCGTCAATATTAAGCGCTATCAGGAAATTACCAAGATTGCCGAACAACAGATTCAGGGCATTGCACGAATTGCAGAAATTGCCAATTTACGTGCCCGCGCCGGAATTAGCACACAGGCTGATCCGGTTCAGGCGCAGTCCAATCTGGAAGCTGCGCAATCTAACCTGATCGTGCAACAGACCCAGTTAAGACAATATCAGCAACGTCTACGAACTTTATTGGGATTTGATGCCTCTGCAATCCAATGGGAAATTCCAGATCGTATCGTGACCCAGGCTGATCTTTATCAGGATCCTGAATTTACCCAGATTCCAAGCATGATCTTGGCACATTCAGGGGGGGTAGATGTAGCTCGATTGCAAAAAGATCAGGCACGTTTAAGCCGTTATCCGACCATTAATCTGAAAAGTAGCTTAAGTCAGGCAGTCAATGGTCGAAATCCAAATAATAATGAAGATGATGGCTTTTATAATTCAATTATGATTGAAGCTAGCAGTAATTTTTATCAGGGGGGCGCTGTTCGGTCTCAGGCACGTGCTGCCAGTTATGCCGAAGAAGCTGCACGCGCACAGGTCAATACTGTCTATCTGGATGTGCTGGATCAGGTTCGTTTAATCCGGGAACAGATCGAAAATAAACAAAGACAAATGGATGTCCTGGCTCAGCGCCGTGAAACCACGGTACGAACCAAAGAGCTATATCAAGAACAATATAAATTGGGCACTCGGACTGTAGTGGATTTATTGAATGCAGAACAGGCGATTCACAGCGCAGCACAGGAAATTGAATCAGCGCGCTATGACATCTATTCGGCGATTGTGCAATACATTCAGGTGACAGGTCGTACACGGGATATTTACGCGCTTAACCGTATTTCTATTCAGGGGTTTGAAGTTCAGCCATGAGTACTACAATAAATTATCAACCGTGGCTTCAGGCAGTTTTAAATATTGCCAAGCATTATCGGATCGAACCATCTGAGGAGCGCATTCGTCTGCAACTGGACTGGAACCAGCATCATGACATTGATGAAATGCTCAAGATTGTCAGCCGTCAGATGGGATTGAATGTCCGTAAAAATAAATTTGATAGCAGTCTGCTGAATCCCTGGCGTTTGCCCTTATTGGTTGAATTTGATAGCGGAGATGTCGGTGTTATTGAACGTATCGACACACAAGGCAATGTCAGTGTACAACTGAGTGGAGATGCCGGTTTATCGCAAAGTTTTACCATCGAGCAGTTAGAGGCTGGTGCGAAGCATGTTTATATCCTGCGACCAGAGTCTTCTGTACCGGATGCGCGTGTCGACGAATATATCAAGCCCTTTGAGAAAAACTGGTTCTGGTCAATTGTATTGAAAGACTGGAAACGCTATATCGATGTGATGTTTGCCTCTTTAATCGCCAATATTCTGGCTTTGGCAACGATTGTCTTCTCGATGAACGTTTATGACCGTGTCATTCTTTCACAATCGATTCCTACTTTATGGGTGTTGGCCGGTGGTGTACTGATTGCGGCGATTTTCGAGTTTGTATTGCGGGTATCCCGTATTTATCTTTCAGACATTATTGGTAAACGGGCTGACCTGAAAATATCTGACCGGGTATTTGGGCATTCCTTAAGAATTAAAAACAGTGAGCGTTCCAAATCGACCGGAACGTTTATTTCGCAGATTCGTGAACTCGAAGGTGTGCGTGAACTGGTCACTTCAACTACCGTGACGGCTATTGCAGATCTGCCATTCTTCTTCCTGTTCCTGGGGATCTTCTGGATTATTGGCGGCAACCTGTTCTGGGTCATGCTACTGGTAGTACCACTCATGATTCTTCCAGGGATTCTGGCGCAGAAAAAACTGGCTAAGTTGGCACAGTTAGGAATGCGTGAATCTGCGATCCGTAATGCTTTATTAGTGGAAGCCGTACAAGGGATTGAAGATATCAAGCTGTTAAGAGCTGAAACCCGCTTCCAGAACCAATGGAATCACATGAATGAAGTCTCTGCTGATGTCAGCATGCAACAACGTAAAATTGTTGGCTTAATGACAGCATGGACCCAAAAAATTCAGGGACTCACCTTTGCCATTGTGGTCTTGGTCGGTGCATTTGCGGTGATGGATGGTGAGATGACCACGGGTGCTTTAGTTGCCTGTTCGATTTTATCATCACGGATGCTGGCACCTATTTCACAAATTACCGGTGTCTTGGGCCGTTTACAGCAAGCCAAAGTTGCTAAAGGCGGTCTGGATGAGTTAATGAAAAAACCGGTGGATCAGCCGGATTATTCACATCTGATTCACCGTCCTGTATTGGATGGTCATTATGAGCTGAGTGGCGTGGTATTCAAATACGGCGATGATGATCCCAAACCGAGTCTGGTCATTCCAAAACTGGAAATTAAGCCAGGTGAAAAAATTGCAATTCTGGGCCGTAACGGTGCAGGTAAATCGACGCTGTTACAACTGTTGTCGGGCATGCAAACCCCAGCACAGGGTAAGGTCAAACTGGATGGTATTGATCTGACTCTGATCGATCCTTCAGATGTACGCCGTGATATGGGCCTGCTCAATCAGAATTCACAACTCTTTTACGGCAGTATCCGTGAAAACCTGACTTTGGGTGCACCGATCGCTACAGATCAACAGATTCTGGAAGCCTTGCAAATCACTGGTGCACTTAACTTTGTTCAGGAGAAAAAAGAAGGTCTGGATCATATCATTCTGGAAGGTGGAGTGGGCTTCTCGGGTGGACAGCGTCAAGCCTTGTTACTGGCACGGCTCCTGATCCGCCAGCCTAAAATTTTGTTGCTAGATGAACCAACCGCAGCGATTGATGACGTTTCAGAAAAGCAGTTAATTGATCATCTGAAAGGGTATCTGTCCCATCGTACACTGGTAGTGGCAACGCATCGTCGCGCCGTACTGGAGTTAGTTGACCGTATTCTCGTGGTCAATGATGGCAAAATTGTCATGGATGGTCCACGAGACCAAATATTAAATCAGTCACAGGTAGGAACTAAACGGGTCGTGGGAGCAAGCGCATGAGTGAACCACAAACATTAACGCGTTCAAACAAAGTGAGCTTTCAGGAACCGCCATTACCTAAATCTAGTCTGATTATCTGGATTGTGGGCATTGGCTTGTTAATTCTATTGACATGGGCCTGGCTATTTAAACTGGAAGAGGTCTCGACCGGTACGGGTAAAGTCATTCCATCTTCCAAAGAACAGGTGATTCAGTCTCTGGAGGGCGGCATTCTAACCAAGTTAAATGTTAAAGAAGGCGAGATTGTAGAACGTGGCCAAGTCTTGGCTCAGCTTGATCCAACCCGCTTTGAATCAAATGTCGGTGAATCAGAATCCTTACTAATCGCTTCACGTGCGACTTCCGCCCGTTTACGTGCAGAAGTGAGTGGTACGCCATTGTCTTTCCCTGAAGAAGTGCTGAAATATCCGAAACTGGTTAAAGAAGAAACCGCACTGTATCAGTCACGTCGTGCCAATCTGGAAGAATCTCTTGCCGGCTTGCAACAGGCATTGGTACTGGTACAACAGGAACTGGAAATGACCGCGCCATTGGTGGCTAAAGGGGCAGCCAGTGAAGTTGAAGTTTTACGGTTGAAGCGAGAAGCCAATGACCTGCGTAACCAGATGAATGATATTCGTAACCAGTACTATGTTAAAGCACGGGAAGAACTTTCCAAAGCCAATACTGATGTGGAAACTCAGCAACAGGTGGTACGCGGCAAGTCAGATACCTTGAACCGGACCATTTTTAAATCCCCAGTTCGTGGCGTGGTCAAAGAAATTGATGTCATGACTTTGGGTGGCGTGGTACCACAAAATGGCAAGCTGATGACCATCGTGCCTCTGGATGAAAAATTACTGGTTGAAGCTCGGATTTCACCACGTGATATTGCTTTTATCCGTCCTGATCAGGAAGCACTGGTTAAGATTACTGCCTATGATTACTCGATTTATGGCGGTCTAAAAGGCAAAGTGACTGTGATTTCGCCAGATACCTTGCGGGATGAAGTCAAACAGGATCAGTTCTACTATCGTGTGTATATCCGTACCGATAGTGACAAATTGAGAAATGCCGCCGGGCAGGAGTTTAATATCACACCAGGTATGGTGGCCTCTGTTGACATTCGTACCGGCGCAAAAACGGTAATGGACTATCTGATCAAGCCATTCAACAAGGCTAAAGAAGCATTGCGTGAACGTTAAATTTAAAAGTAATTAATAAAATTAAATTGAATCAAGCCTCTCGTTTAGAGAGGCTTTTTCTTTGCCCCATCAAAACAGGTATACTGCACAGGTGAAATTTGAATGCCTGAAGTTATGCCATTTACCATTGCCAGCCTTGTCAGTTTTGAGGAAGACATCAAAAAAAGCCGATTTCAGGCCTTTGCCACACCTGTAGAAAATGAGCAGGATGTGAAGGATTTTCTGGAGGTCTATCGTGATCCGACCACCACTCATCAATGCTGGGCCTGGAAAATCGGTCATCATGTACGCTTTAATGATGATGGTGAGCCATCGGGTACCGCCGGCCGGCCGATCCTCGCGACTATTGAAGGCAATGAGCTAACCAATGTACTGGTACTGGTGAATCGCTGGTATGGCGGTATTAAATTAGGCACCGGCGGACTGGTCCGTGCCTATGGCGGCTGTGCTGGACAATGTTTGTTATTAGCTGAAAAAATTGAGCTGATTGAAAAGAAAAAGGTCGAATTTGCTTGCCAGTTTAATGAGTGGGCGATTTTTCAGTATGAGTTGAATCAGCAGCAGATTGACTATCAGGAAGAATATTCGGCTGAAGGCGTACAGGTTCAGGCACAATTTCAGAAACATCAGATTGAACCTTTTGCTCTGAAGATTCAGGATGTTACTCGCGGACGTGAACAATTAAAAATCATAGAAGAAGCCACAGATGACTGAACCAGATCCATTACTGAAATATCGTGAGCAGCATAAACACCGCCTGAATTATATGCCTTGGCTATATTGGTCCTTAAAACCCAAGAATCGTGGTTGGGCTGAAGCTTGGCAGAAAGAATATCAGACCTATCTGATGGAGATGGAAACAGTCGAAATTGGCGAAAACTGTTTTATTTCGCCGTTGGCGCATATCTTTGCTGAGCCGGGTCGTAAAATTAGTATCGGAGATAATACCTTTATTGCGGCAGATTGTACGCTACATGGTCCTTTGGAGATAGGGAGCGAAGTTGCAATCAATCATCACTGTATTCTGGATGGTGGTCGGGTTGGGATTAAACTGCATGATCAGGTACGCATCGCAGCCTATTGTCATCTTTATGCCTTTGATCATGGGATGGAACTGGAGCAGCCGATTTATCAGCAGCCAGTCAGGTCCAAAGGGATTGAGATTGGTCGGGATGTTTGGCTAGGTGCCCACGTCGGCATAAAAGATGGGGTGAAAATTGCCGATCAGGCGATTATAGGGATGAATAGCATGGTCACGAAAGATATTGAAGCGCGTGCAATTGTCGCCGGAAATCCGGCAAAATTGATTCGATATCGGGATTAAAATAGTGAAAGAAGTTCTTGGAAAAAGGATTTATATCAGGTGCTTAATATTCGGTAAAGGTCTTATCACATCACATAAAAGTTAACATATTTCAATTCAAGCCTTACAGATTTCAGTGCACATTTACTAATGCTTGTGCTAAGTTAAAAATAACTAAGAAATTTTTATTATAAAAGAGAGGCTGAACATGAAACGTGTCATTGCCTGCATAGACTCCTCACCATGCACGAACGCACTTGCAGATGCGGCTGCATGGATTGCCAAACAGACCGGCCGTGAACTGGTTTTATTACAGGTTCTGGATTATTACCCGGCCAGTTATCATCTTGGGGAAATTAGCGGTGTGATTGGCTTTGAAAGCAATGCCATGTTGCTTAAAGAGCTGGCTGAGCTGGAGCAAAAGCAAAGTGAAATTGCGCTTAGTTATAGCAATAATCTGCTCCAGCATATTTCGGACCGTATCTTTAAAGATTATGGCATCCGCACCACACATATTCAGGAAAAGGGTGATTTTCTGGAACAAAGTTTTCAGATTCTAAAACCTGATGATATTGCAGTCATTGGACTACTCGGTGAGCGTTCTGCCGAGAAAAATAAGCCAATCGGCACCAATGTAGAAAACTTTATCCGTGGTGCTAACTGTACAGTGATGACTGTAGGGGAACACTTCAGACCACCGACACGTTTTATCTTTGCTTATGAATATTCACCAACCTGTGTGAAGATGATGAAACGTATTGCAGAAAGTGATTTATTAAGACAATTACAATGTCATCTGCTTTATATCGGGGATCATGTGGAAATCCTGAATGAGCCTCTGCAATATTTGACAGAAGCAGGACTAGAGGTCGTTCCAGAATACCGCTACGGAGAAGTGGCTGAAAATATCCTGTCTTATCAGCAGGAACATGGGATTCAGTTAATTGTCTTGGGGGCATTCAGTCACAGCAAGATCCACCAGTTCTTCTTGGGCAGTATTGCGACAACGATTTTCCGAAATTCTAAAGTGCCATTATTGGTAGCGAAGTAAAAAGAGGATAACAAAAGCGGCAGAGATGTATTTTTTGATAAATTGTTACAGCTTGAATTAAAAATAACCAGAGTTATCCTCATATATTGTGGATAACTCTGTGGTTACATTCTGTAAGATGATGTTATTTATCGAGAATACTTTATTGGCTGATTTTTGTTCTAGTCGTATTATTTGACAATTGCGAGTGCAAAACCATCATGGCCTTTGCTACCGACGGTCTGTAAAGCAGTACAAGACAAGATACGTGGATGATTTTCCAGCGCTTTAAACATGTCACGAATGCCTTCAATACTTGGTTTTTTATTGTCCGGATTGATGATATCACCGGCACGAATCACATTGTCCAGGAAGATAATGGTACCGGAGTGAGAAAAGTTTAAGCTCAGCTCCAGATATTCAGGATAGCTTTGCTTATCGGCATCAATAAAAATAAAGTCGAAAGCTTCAGTATCTTCAGGCAGGGCACGAAGCACATCTGCAGCACGGCCACATTTCAGCTCAACTTTCTGTTTTAACTGTGCACGATCAATATTTTCCTGTCCCATCGCAGCATGTGTATCACGGCCTTCGATTGTCAGGATATAACCGTCTTCAGGGAGGGCACGAGCCAGCCACATGGTGCTATATGCAGCAAAGGTTCCTAGTTCCAGTACGCGCTTGCACTTATTCATCTGGATCAGCATTTGCAGCAGCATGCCCTGATTCGGCGCAACAGCCAGATGATCTGGAAAACCATGTGCAGCAGTATTTTCAAGAGTCTGATTCAGGATAGGATCTTCAGGAATTAAATGTGAATCAATGTAGCGGTCAATATCTGTCCACATTTGTTGCATAGTACTCGCACCTTTGTTGTGATGCGTGCATTTTAAACTTTTCCGGGCACAGCGCAATTTATTGTTCTATATTCGCTGATTTTTTAGGCTATACAAAGCCAAAAGCTGGCTTTGTATAGAAAATGAAATGACTTAGTAATTACACATTGATGAGCGACGACTTAAATCCGGGCCCCAAGTGCGATAACCTTGAGTATCAATATGGATTTGGCCAGAGGCATATAAACCGAGCCCCATATTCAGGCTTTGTCCATGCTGTAACCAAAACTGGCACAGTTTGAACTTGGTATTTTCAATTGCTGCATAATCCTGAGCCTGTGGGTACTCAGGTCCGATCCGAAAATCAATTGCCGAGTTAAACAGGTGACGTGAAGAATTGGCTCCACCGGCACACTGATTTAAAGGCAGGTCACGATAAACCGAAGTGACTTCAAAATCAGTCAGTACATTGGCAGCAACCAGATATTTGAAGACACGTAAAGTAGGCACCTGATTTGACCAGAGCTCACGGCTTGGAATCATATATTGCGATCGACCACATTTAGCCCAATCCCGTGCAGTACGCATCAGCTCAAAACTTGGAATAATATTTCCGACCCCTTGCTGGGCCAAAAAGTTTTCATATTCACGTACAAGAGACAGGTTATTTAGTGCCGATACCCAGTGAGTATAGACATAAGGAACCGGTTTAGGCTGTGGTTTATGGTTGTACTGGACTCGTTCTTCTGGGATGTAAATCCTTTTATCTGGAGTTACTTTACCAGACTGTTTTGTGGTGGTAGCACATCCTACAAAGACAAGCGGGATTATACAAACACTCAATAACCCCTTTATTAAATGCTTCATTGATAGCAATTCAGATATTTTAAAATAGCGCTATTTTAGTCCACTTTTACGGAGAAAATCAGGATAAATTGCAATGAAATGTGTGGATGGGGTATAAAAAAAGACCAGTCTATGCTGGTCTTTTTTTAAGATTTGAAAAATTATTTTTCAAGATATTGTAATTTATCAGTTTTACCATTCCACTCTTCACGGTCAGCAGGTTGCTCACCAATTTGTGTGATGTTCGGCCATTTTTGAGACAGTTCAGCATTTAGCTCGATAAAGACTTCTTGGCCTTCCGGTAATTCATCTTCAGAGAAAATTGCATTCGCAGGACATTCAGGCTCACATAACGCGCAGTCGATACACTCGTCCGGGTTAATCACAAGGAAGTTAGGACCTTCATAGAAACAGTCTACTGGGCAAACTTCAACACAGTCTTGATATTTACATTTAATACAATTTTCAGTGACAACGAAGGTCATGGCGACAGCTACCTAAAAAATATGGTTCTAATGACGAATACCGTATTTTAGGCAAAAATAGAGGGAACAAACAATTCCTTTTATTGATATTTGTTATATATAGGGCTGTTAAATTTGAAAAAACTGCGATGATTGGATGAAAGGCTTAGGGAATGAGAATCATCATCAGCTAAGCCCTATGCGGGATAGGGCTTAGAAGAGATTTTAACTTGGCTGTTTCATGAGATCTTTAAGAGCATAAAGTTGCTGTAATGCTTCACGTGGGCTCAGATTGTCGACATCAATGTCTTCTAATAATTCAAGCGCTGCTGAAGGCTTTTCAATCTCGATGACTTTTTCGATGATTTCAGGCATCGCAAACAGATCATGCTGCGGACTCTGTGGTTTGGCCTGATGCTGCTTTTCCAGAATCTTCAAGCGATGCTGAGCTTCTTTAATTACAGCCGCAGGAATACCTG
Source organism: Acinetobacter sp. YH12046 (assembly GCF_013419905.1). Classification (NCBI taxonomy): domain Bacteria; kingdom Pseudomonadati; phylum Pseudomonadota; class Gammaproteobacteria; order Moraxellales; family Moraxellaceae; genus Acinetobacter; species Acinetobacter sp. YH12046. The sequence goes on along the minus strand of NZ_VOZF01000002.1, from coordinate 234,005 downwards.
CCAGTTTAGCCACTTGTAAACCATGACTCTGGCTAGCTGGGCCATGTTGGACTTTATGCAGCAGAATAAGGTTGCCATTTAGTTCTTTGGCTGTGACATGATAGTTATCAATTCCTGCTTCTTTGTCCAGTTCGGTTAGCTCAAAATAATGCGTTGCGAACAGACATAGACATTGAATCCGTTTAGTCAGATCCAGCACACAAGCCCAAGCCAGGGACAGCCCGTCATAAGTACTGGTTCCACGACCCACTTCATCCATCAGAACCAGAGATTGACTGGTAGCATGATGCAGAATTTGCGAAGTTTCCGTCATTTCCACCATAAAGGTTGATTTGCCAGTCGACAAATCATCTGCAGAGCCAATCCGGGTAAAGATTCGGTCAATTGGACCCAGTGTTGTCGATTGCGCTGGCACATAACTACCGCAATAAGCCAGTAGGGCAATCAGGGCAGTCTGGCGCATAAAGGTGGATTTACCACCCATATTTGGACCGGTGATAATGGCCATACGGTGCTGATAATCCAGCTGGGTATCATTTGGAGTAAAGGCTGCCTTGCTTAAGGCTTCAACCACAGGATGACGGCCGGCAACGATTTTCACACCAATTTCAGGGCTGAATTTTGGTCGTGCCCAATTGCGTAAACGTGCCTGATGGGCAAAGTTTGCCAACAGATCGATCTGGGCAATCGCACTGCTCATCATCTGTAGATTGCCAATATCCTGACGCAGTTCATCCAGCAACATTTCGAATAGCATTTTCTCGCGAGCAAGTGCACGGGATTCGCTAGACAATACTTTATCTTCAAAAGCTTTTAGTTCAGGCGTGATATAACGCTCAGCATTTTTCAGCGTTTGGCGACGGATATAATGTTCAGGTGCCTGTTCAGCTTGTGCACGAGTCAGTTCGATATAATAACCACTGACACGGTTATAGCCGATTTTCAGGGTAGGAATGCCGCTTTGCTCACGTTCCTTAATCTCCAGATCAATCAGGAACTGTCCGGCATGATCACGGATTTTACGCAGCTCATCCAGCTCGCTATCGAAACCTTCTGCAATGACATTGCCATCACGTAGCAATACCGGTGGATTTTCAACAATGGCGGACATCAGGCGCTGATGCAGGCCATGAAAATCGCCCAGTTCTTCATTCAGCTGTTGCAATAATTTCGAATTCTGCTGACTTAACAGCGGTTGTAACGCATGGCGTAAAAATGGAATCTGTGCACAGGCTTGACGTAATTGAACCAGATCGCGTGGACGAGCACTACCTAAAGCGATACGGCTGAGTACACGTTCAATATCACTGATTTCTTTTAAGACCAGACGGACTGGCGATTCATGGAAACCTTCAAGCAATGCCTGTGTCGCATCCAGTCGCTCATCCAGTATCGCAGTATCACGAAGCGGTTGCATCAGGGTGCGGCTAAGCAGACGGCCACCCATAGCGGTCTGACAGTCATTGATCAGCTGAAACAATGAAGTGCCATGTTCAAATAAAGGCTCAATCAATTCGAGGTTGCGACGGGTGACTGGATCCAGTGCAATAAAGTCTGAACTTTGTTCCAGTTGAATGGTTCGGATATGCGGTAAAGCCGTTTTCTGGGTTTCTTTGGCATAGTGAATCAATGCAGCCGCAGCAGCTTTGGCCAAAGGCAGATGATCAATTCCGAAACCTGAAAGTGTACTTACTGCAAACTGGTCGCATAAGGTCTTCTGGGCATTGTTCTGGTTGAAGTCGACATTCGGACGTTTACTGATTGGAACATCTAGCTGTTGTTTTAAGTGTTCTACCAGTGCTTGATCTTGCAGATTTTCATCAATCACAATTTCGCTAGGCATGAGGCGTGCCAATTCAATGGCTAACTGACTTAAGTCATAATCGATTTGCTGGACTTTAAATAAACCCGCACTCAGGTCGAGAAGTGCAATTCCGATTTGTTGCTGGTGAACACACAGAGCCACCAGGTTGGAGGTTTGATGCGCACCTAATAAGGCATCATCAGTTAAAGTCCCGGGAGTGATAATCCGGACGACCCCACGTTCAACTGGACCTTTACCAGTCACTTCACCGATCTGCTCGCAGATCACCACCGTTTCGCCTTTTTTCACCAGACGAGCCAGATAGCCTTCAGCAGCATGGAAAGGTACACCGGCCATGGGAATTGGCTGGCCATTGGCTTTACCGCGATGGGTCAGGGTAATGCCTAAAATTTTGGCGGCCTTATGGGCATCTTCAAAGAACAGTTCATAGAAATCACCCATGCGATAAAACATCAATGAGTGTGGATGCTGCATTTTGACCGACATGTACTGCTGCATCATGGGCGTTAAGCTAGAGAGATCAGCCACAAGTTCTGAACTGGTCATTAAGAAAAAATCCTTTAAATATATAAAGCAAAACCTGAATCTTTTTCCGAAACACTATCCTCGGAAAACCTGGAAAATAGCCTAAGCTAAAATCCTGTAAAGACTGGTTTGAATGTCAAAAATAATTGTCTCAAGTCTAACAAATTTAATTTTTAGAAAGAAACATAAATCCGCAGGAATCTGTATTTGGACGGACTTAGTCGATATAAAGCATAAAAGGGTATTGATACATGGGTTGCCCATAAAAAAAGCCACCCAGAGGCAGCTTTTTTATATCTTTCATCAAAATTTAATCAGGGTCATACAATCCCAGGTCGACCAGATGTAATCTGAGAAGGCGGCGGAGTTCCAGTACAGCCTCAGGCGTTTCCTGAACGGAATGTCCACCTTTGATAATTTTATTGGAAGCCGCTCCTTCAAGATATGCACTCTGATAAGCAACGACATCATCAGTCATGATGTTTTCATCATCACTATCTGTATTATTGCCAATAATCGAGTGAAATTTGAAACCTGGTGCCGGATTAATATCTTTAGTCAGTGCCGTGAATTTTGATTTCTTACTAAGATCACTCGGCCCATTCTGAATCAGATCATGACCAACTTCATGCAGAAAATCACTTAAGCCAATTTCACCTTGGACAGTGTCAGCAAATGCACCCAAAAAGGCACTTGGCACACGAATAATTTTACGTGCCAGTTTGGTATGCCAGCGATCTGCATAATCGGTCCCTTTATGCGGTGCTGCCAGGAAAATAGCACGACTGAAATTCGGAACAGGCTGCATTTTGAAACGCGCTTTAAAGAGTGGATTGTCCCGGAACTTGGTCAGCTTTGAATCTTTTACAATATTAAAAGCGGGCTCGGTAATATCTGCATCACTCACCAATAGACGGGCAATGACACCACCCATACTGTGTCCGACCAGTACAGCTTCTTTTTTGGCTGGTGCATTATTGCTAATACGCGCGAAACCTTGTTGAAGCAGCGCATTAATCTGGAAACGGCTTTCCAGAATAGGCATGTTGGTTGAGTAGAAGACCTGCCACACCTGGAAATTTTCTCTTAAGACCGGATCACCCATAATATCATTCGTTAAACGAATCCAGGCTTCCGGGCTGCTGGCCAAACCATGAATCAGCAATAAAACCTTCTTATTTGGATTGTAAGGTTCCAGCATAAACAGATGCGGCATGACCAGATTATCGTCACGATTGATCAGTGTCAGATAAGCTGCGCGTCCCAGATTGTTTTCTGCCAGCCATAGCCCATAAGGCGCTGAAAAGTTTGCCGCTAAAGCATATTCCTTATTGGCAACTTTAATCTTGTCATATTTATACGGGTCATAAAGTTTTAAATGGAAGTTGCTGTTATTCAGGATCTGTTCTACAGAGTTTGCTGATTCTGGAATGGCGGTAATCGTGGTTGCCAGATAACGTGCTGAATGAATAAAAGGATTTATGCCATTTTGATATTGGTGATTTAGTGGATCGACCAGATATTTTTTATCTTTTTTGGAAATTTCTTCTTCTGGCAAGACCACCAGAAACTCAGAGCCGAAACCGTCACGACGGGTAATCGAGCGCAGACCAGAGAAGTTCATGTTATAGGTCGACATTAACTGTTCAATTGGCTGATTCTTGAGCTGGGGGAAATTGTCCAGATTAATGGTATAGATACTGTTTCCAACCTGCAGACGTTGACCGGCTTCTTTGGTTTTATAACGTTCTGCGTAGATCTGGATTAAATGAGCAATTGCCAGGTTATAAAAGTCACGAATCTGAACTTGTCGGTTGTCGAAGATCCGGTCCTGTGGTGCACGTTCAGTCTGAAACAGATAGGCATAACTGTAGCGGATACTTTTATCCAGCATTTGTAACTGCTGTTCCTGACATTTTTGCAGGTTCTGGGTTTGCAGTTGCTGTTTTTCTTCAGATCGGGTCTTAGCCAGAGCACTGGTTTTACATTCAGCCGATTTACCAAGCTGGAGTGATTTAGCTAGATATAATTCACTCGATGTTGAAAGTAATTGCTCATCCAGAATCTGTGGAATTTCTTGTAGCTCTTTCACACATTCTTCTGGATTATTTTCACAGACTTGTGCTTCACGTCCGGTCATGGATAGGACATTCAGACTGGCTTCACTCAACTTATCGCGTGTAAGAATGCTATCGCGTTCATTATTGATGGTGACATTAATAGCCTGCTCTTTAACACTCACCACCTGACAGCCACTCAGTACAGCTGTCATGAGTACAGTGCAAAGTAATGCTATCTTATTTATTTTCTCGTGCATAAAGACTTTGAACACTCATTTAAAATTATAAAGCTTGATAATGCTTTGTATTTTACTAATTTTTTCCCATAAAAATAGACCGCCGGAGCGGTCTATTTGTAATATTATGAATCTGAAATATAGCTTATTGTGCTGGTGTAGGTGCAGGGGTTGTTGGTGCAGGAGCGGCTGTTTGCATGACTTGCCATACGTTCCAGCGACCCTGTTTTTCAATTTCCTGAATCAGACGATCAGCGACTTCAGCTTCTTGCGGATATTTAATTTTGTAATTATTCAGAACCTGAACAGCGTTCTTTTTATTCTCCATGGCAATGTAGTTATTTGCCGCAGATAAATAAGCTTCTTGAACACCTGCCTGCATTGCCTTGTCCAGATACTGAATTGCTTCGCGGTGACCACCACCTTCAGACAGACCAAAACCGAACCAGAAGTTTGCTTCAGCATCATCCTGGTTAATACGAAGAATGCGCTGTGCATAGGTCATTGATTTGGTGGTATAGATAGAACCCAAATCAAGATTACGTGCCATCACGCTGGCCTTAAATGCACGCATTAAGACATCAAATGAAGCATTCGGACGTGAAGCCAAGGTATCCAGCTGTTGAGAAACTTCGCGAAGTTTTGCTTCAAAACCACGGCGTTCCTGACGGTCGCTAAAGCGGGGTGGATAATGACGCGCTTTACCTTCTACCATCTGCAAGAAATCATCGATTTCGGTAATGTCGATTTCATTTTCATTGGCAAGTGCTGCATAACGCATACTGCGTGTATTGCTATCCACCATCGGGATGATCAGCTTGTTCACATCTAGGGTTAACTGTTTAGACGGATCTTTAGGATCAGTGACCACCATTTTCGTCACTGGCTGCGCAGCGGCTTTTTGCAAATGAACTTCAAATGGAGGTGGTTCGTTATAGTTAAATGGATTTAAAGCATAAAATGGCGGAGTAAGTTCAGGTTCAACAAAAACTACCTGATCAGCTGGTTTCTGTTCTTGTTTGCTTGAGGTCGGTGCCATAGAGCACGCCGTCATGGTAAAAGCTAAGCAAGCAATTGCTAAGGGCTTCAAGGTCATAATATCCGTCCATTCATGTTATTTTTTAAAACATCTATTCAAAAAATGCATGATCGTCAGTCTATGAAAAGTGCTGCGATCATGCAAGCAAATGCGTGTTACAAAAGAATTACGATTTATAGTCAGGCCTTGGACTGACTGGTTTGTGCTTCGCACTCACGGCGCGCATCTTCCAGAATTTTAAGTTCTTCCTTGCTAAACGGCTGTTCATTTAACTGGTTTTTCTTAAAAGTCGGGTCAAGCAGAGACAGGCGGTTGCACAGTGTATTCATGCGTTTTTCATTTTGTTGAATACGGTCAAGTAGAACACGCATACCTTCCAGAATCGGGTCGGTCTGATCCTGTGTAGTTGCATAAGGCTGGAAACCAATGCTTTCCGCATAATCACGACGACGTGCTTCAGCATCCTCTTTTGGCTGGTCTTTGGTAATAAATCGGGCAGGATTGCCGACCGCTGTGGTATTCGGCGGAACTGCTTTGGTAACCACAGCATTGGAACCAACCTTGGCATTCTTACCTACAGTAAATGGGCCCAGAATTTTGGCACCTGCACCAACAACAACACCATCTTCCAGAGTCGGGTGACGCTTGCCTTTATTCCAGGTGGTACCACCTAAAGTGACGCCATGATACAGGGTGACATCATCGCCAATTTCCGCAGTTTCGCCAATCACAACGCCCATGCCATGATCAATGAAAAAACGTTTACCAATCTTGGCGCCCGGATGAATTTCGATACCTGTTGCAAAACGGCTAAAAGAGGACAAAACACGCGCTGAACCTTTACAGTCTTTTTTCCATAGCTCATGTGCCATGCGATGCATAATCAGTGCATGGATGCCAGGGTAGGTGGTTAAGACTTCTAAGGTATTGCGTGCTGCAGGATCGCGCGCAAAGACAGCTTGGATATCTTCTTTGAGCTGTTTTAGCATTAGTTTTGATCCTCATCCTGTTGTGATGTATGGGAAGATTTTTTCCAGGTGCCGTTATTCAGTGCCTGAACACGAGTGAAAATACCACGAAGTAAGTGATATTCCATACGATCTAATTGTATACGTCCGAAAAGGCGACGCAAGCGTAAAGGAAGTAATCGTGGGTTTTTTGGATCCATAAATTCAATTTCTGCCAGCATTTTTTCCAGATGCGGGTAGAACTGTTCCATCTGTTCATGGGTCACCAGCGGTTCATCCCACTCCATTTCAATGCCATCAATGACTTGCATGTTGGCTTTGGGATCACGTGGGTGTTCAACCTGATCCAGTGCTGCCATACGCAGTTCATAGCAGATCACCTGAATGGCTTGAGCAACATTGAGTACGCCATAGTCAGTATTCACAGGAATGGTTAAGTGATAATTCGCCATCGCCAGTTCTTCATTGGTCAGACCGCGGTCTTCACGGCCAAACAGAATCGCAATTTCCTGTTTATCTTCAACTACAGCTGAAAGTGCTTTTTCAGCAGCAGGGCGAACATCTAGTAAAGGCCATGGAATAGTGCGGCTACGTGCGCTGGTACCAAAGACGATCTGGCAATCTTTAATGGCTTCTTCTAGCGTTTCTACGATTTCAATCTGCTCGATCAGATCGGTTGCACCTGCAGCAAGTGCATCAATATCCGGATGAGGATAGGTTTTAGGCGCAACCAGAACCAGCTTGCACAGGCCCATGGTTTTCATGGCACGTAAGGCACTACCAATATTGGCAGGCAGGGTAGTATTAACCATGATAATACGCACATGGGAGAGATGTGCTGAAACAGCAGCATTGTCAATTTGACTCATGATGATTCCAGTTTGGATATATTAAAATGGGAGATTTATGAATACTGCGGCTGAGATTCAGCTTCATATTGTGCCAGCGCATCGTCCATACTCATGTCAGCAGGTGGAGGTGGAACCTCAACTGGCTTAGCTTCTTCATAAGATACGGCACGTGCAGCTTTAGACTTCACCTGATACTCGATATAGAGCGCAGTCTTGCCAAAATAATCACGTAGCTTGGCGAGAAGATCATCCAGCGGCGCAACTTTCCAGCTTAAACCCAGATGCAGTTCGGCCGTGGCATAGCCATAATCCAGATATAGAATCACTGGAATATGCGTGCTCATGTCCACATTGGTATATGGCACTAGAATCTGCTGCAAGTCACGGCTGAGGGTTTTGCTGTAATGTTCAGCTTGCAAGGTAATCTTGATGCTGTTAGCACGTTTCTGACGGATTTCATTCAGGCTAAAGGCCTTAGTTAAACGACCGAGTGGACGGTCAAAACCTTCACGTTCGTAGATTTCACCTTCAATCACTACCACTTTATCGACCTGAACGATGTCTTTAAAGCGCTGGAAGCGTTCATGGTTGGTGGAAATTTCGATACGTGCCGTACCATCATCTAATGTCACCATCATCCGGTTCGGGAAGTTAGCGACATCGACTACCAGACCGGCAAACACAGTCGTTACACCACGACGGGTTGGGGTTAATTCATTGATCTGACAAGGTACAAAAGCTTTTAGTTCATTACGATATACATCAATTGGGTGACCAGTCAGGTATAGACCTAAGGTATCTTTTTCACCTTTCAGACGAACTTCATCTGACCAAGGTTTCACCGGTTTGGCAGGTTTACGTTGGACTTCTTCAACTTCCCCGAACAGATCCATGATCCCGGTTTCACGGTTCTGACGCGCCTGATCCGCAGCTTGTACCGCTTCAGGCAATTGTGCCATTAGGTCAGCACGTTCAATGCCTAGACAATCTAGTGCACCCGCACGGATCAAGGCTTCGAGCGTACGTTTATTGATTTTTTTCAGGTCGATACGGTGACAGAAGTCAAACAGGTCTTTATAAGGACCTTCTTTCTGACGTGATTCAATCACGGACTGCATTGCCGCTTCACCCACGCCTTTAATCGCACCTAAACCATAAACAATGGTTTTTGGATCACTGGCATGGAACTGGTAAATCGACATATTCACCGATGGTGGTAATACTTCCAGTCCGTTATGACGGCAATCATCAATCAGGAACACCACGTTATCAGTGTTCTGCATTTCCGAGGTCATCACCGCTGACATGAATTCAGCAGGATAATGCGCTTTCAACCAAGCTGTTTGATAGGCGACAAGTGCATAGGCTGCAGCATGCGATTTGTTAAAGCCATAGCCTGCGAATTTTTCCATATAGTCGAAGATATGGTTCGCCGTTGCTTCATCGATATCTTTTTTCGCAGCACCTTCAATGAAGATCTTACGCTGCTTGACCATTTCTTCAGGTTTTTTCTTACCCATCGCACGACGAAGTAAGTCCGCACCACCCAAGCTATAGCCGGCACAGAACTGTGCCGACTGCATTACCTGTTCTTGGTATACCATGATCCCGTAAGTCGGCTCTAATACCTTTTCCAGTAATGGATGCAGGTATTCAAACTCGCCACCATGCATACGATGGATAAAGTCAGGAATCAGGTCCATTGGACCCGGACGGTATAGCGATACGAAGGCGATAATTTCTTCGAACTTGCTTGGACGTGCTTCCTTGAGCATTTTCTTCATGCCGACGGATTCAAACTGGAATACCGCGGTGGTATTCGCCGTCGCGAAGATGTTATAGGCTGGCTTGTCATCCAGCGGAATATAGGAAATATTCACCGGTTCGGTCACGTCTGGGCGGGCATTGATATGCTTGATCGCATCTTCAATCACGGTCAGGTTACGTAGACCCAAGAAGTCGAATTTGACCAAGCCAGCAGCTTCGACATCATCCTTATCGAATTGAGCAACACGTGCAGTACCATCCGCATCACACATCACGGCTGAATAGTCGGTCAGTTTGGTCGGTGCAATCACTACACCACCGGCATGTTTACCGGTATTACGGGTAATGCCTTCAAGCTTGAGTGCCATTTCCCAGATTTCTGAGGCATCGTCATAATCGGGATTTGATGGATTGGTGACGATATCTTTCAGTTGAGGTTCAGCTTCCAATGATTCTTCAAGGCTTAAACCCAGAGGCTTGGTTGGAATCAGTTTGGAAATACGATCAGCCAGACCATAAGATTTACCCAAGACACGGGCTACATCTCGAATCGCACCTTTCGCTGCCATGGTACCGAAAGTCGCAATTTGCGATACCGCATCACGACCATAAGTCCGTGCCACATAGTCAATTACGCGGTCACGACCAGCGATACAGAAATCGACGTCAAAGTCGGGCATCGAAACACGTTCCGGGTTCAAGAAACGTTCGAACAGCAGGTCATAGCGCAGAGGATCAAGATCGGTAATTTTCAAACTATAGGCTACGAGGGAACCCGCACCTGAACCACGGCCCGGACCTACCGGTACGCCATTTCCTTTGGACCATTGAATGAAGTCCATGACGATCAAGAAGTACCCTGGGAAGCCCATATCCAGAATAATCTTGATCTCAAAGGCCAGACGTTCATCATAAGGCTGACGGATTATAGGCCAGTCTTCTTCACGTTTTTCTGGTGGATACAGGAAGTTCAGGCGTTCTTCTAAACCTTCTTCACATAAATGTGCGAAGTAGGTGTCAATAGTATGGCCTTCAGGAATTGGATAATCTGGTAGATCGTTGAAACCTAAACGTAGGGTGACATTACAACGTTTTGCGATATGGAAGGTGTTTTCAATCGCGGTTGGAATATCGCTAAACAGTTCCGCCATTTCTGTTGAGCTTTTAAAATATTGCTCAGGGCTATAGGTTTTAGGACGGCGATTATCACCAAGCACATAACCATCTGCGATACAGACACGCGCTTCATGTGCTTCAAAGTCTTCGCGTGCAATAAAATGCACATCATTATGTGCAACTACACCAATATTATATTTCTTTGCGAGCTTTACCGCTTCTTCAATGAAAGTATCTTCATTAGCACGGCCAGTGCGGGTGAGGGCGAGATAAACACGATTTCCAAATTTCTCTACCCATTCTTGCAGTAGCGGTTCAGCTTTATCGGGATTTGAAGTAATCAGCATTTTGCCGACATCGGACTGCATACCGAGCAATACGATCATGTCATCGTGCTGATTCAAGATCCAATCTTTTTGTACGCAAGGAATATCCAGTTGCTGGCCGCTGATATAACCTTCAGACACCAGTTCGGTCAGGTTGCGCCAGCCTTTGTTGGTCATGGAAAGCAGGGTAACCCGATGCTCAGCATCATTCAGACGAATTTCAGAGCCAAGAATCGGTTTGATGCCTTTATCCAAACATTTTTTATAGAATTTAACAGCAGCATGTAGATTGGATAAATCAGTCAGCGCGAGTGCTGGCATCTCGTCATTCGCAGCAGCTTTGACCAAGTCAGGTATACGTACGATGGATTCAGTAATCGAAAATTCTGTATGAATACCAAGATGAACAAAGTGCATAAATGAGTCCCTGCAAAAACCACTCGATAGTTTAGCACGGGATTTATTGTTTCAGTTTGAAATTGAGGGGAAATGCTGAACTTTTAGATTGTGAATTAGAATTGACTTAAAGTCATGTTTATCATTTTATCGGAATAGAACTACGTATCCAAATTGAATTTGTATTAGGCGACATGGATGTCGCCGTTGGCTTGTGATACAGGGACGTATCATCAAGCTAACAGAAGATTTTTGTTACCTTGCATAGCAGTGCTATTCATCTTTCAAAAGTAAAAGAAGAATTTCAAGTGTCAGTAAGTTTATTCATAAAGTTATTTGAAAATTAGAATTTCATTATTTTTACTTTAATTTAAATTTTGAGTAGTTATGCCTTACTTTTGACGGGCCAAAAGTAACAAAACCCCTCGTTGATCTGATGGCACTTCCATGTGCCACAGATCAACGGCAGCATCCATGCTGCTAAGTCATGTATCAAATGTTCGCTTCGATGTTTAAGATGCAGATATTTTTATGGGTAGAAAATAAAACCCTCAAAAAGAGGGCTTTATTTACTTAGGAATTTAGCTTAACGAAGTCGCGATAACCAGTCACCGACACTTTGTACAATCTGTACCAGGATCAATAAAACAATCACAGTCATGATCACCACAGAGGTATCAAAACGCTGATAACCATAAGAAATTGCCAGATCACCAATGCCGCCGGCACCAACTGCTCCAGCCATCGCCGTTGCACCAATTAGACTGATGGTTGCAGTCGTCAGGTTAAGAATGAGTGAGCTACGCGCTTCCGGCAGAATAAACTTAAAGATGATCTGCATTGGTGTTGCACCCATGGCTTGTGCAGATTCGATAATCCCCTCATTCACTTCTAGCAGAGAAGTCTCGACTAGACGACCAATATAAGGACCGACATAAATAGTCAGAGGCACAATCGCTGCCCAAGTACCAATTGATGTTCCGACCAAAAACTTGGTTAGTGGAATCACTGCAATCAGCAGAATAATAAAGGGTAGGGAACGCAGTGCATTCACAATCGGGTTTAGAGCATGATAAATCACACGGTTTGGCAGAATCCCGTTTGGGCGAGTGACAAGTAAAATGATCGCCTGAATAAAGCCCCAGATACAGCCAAACAGCATTGCGAAGAACACCATGTGAAAGGTTTCTTGCAGTGCAGTAACAAACTGATCCATCGATAGTGAACTTTTCCAGAATGGCGCAGTAATGGTGGTCAACCACTGTACAATTAAGTCTCTCATTCTTGTACTCCTGCTTGATCTACTTGTACGCCGTTATCTCTCAGATATTGCATTGCCGCTGTGATTTGCGCTGGATCGCCTAAAAGTTGGATAAACATCTGGCCAATCACTGAACCATTAATTTCTGTCATATTGGCAAACAGGATATTTAAACTGACATCAAACTGTTTGATCACACCTTGAATCACGGTTTCCTGCGCTGAGCTGCCCAGGAATTTTAAACAATAAATACTGTGATGATTCTGGTTTTCCAGATTCGCCAGAATATTCACTGGCAAGTTTTGCTGGAGTACAGTTTGAATGAAATTCTTGGTTGTTGGATGCTGAGGTTGACTAAAGATCTGCAGGGTAGAACCGGTTTCAATCACATCACCTTTTTCCATGACAGCCACATAATCACATACGGTCTCAATGACATCCATTTCATGGGTGACCATAACAATGGTAATGCCTTGTTCCTGATTAATGCGTTTCAGCAATTGCAGTACAGATTTGGTGGTTTGCGGATCTAAAGCAGAAGTTGCTTCATCACACAGCAGAATTTTGGGATGATTCGCGAGGGCACGCGCAATACCGACACGCTGCTTTTGACCGCCTGATAACTCGTCCGGAAAAGCATGACGCTTATGTTTTAGGTCAATAAAATCCAGCAGTTCTCCGAGACGTTTTTCCCGTTCAGCCTTACTCCAGCCAAGCAACTTCATTGGCATTTCAATATTGGCAGCCACTGTTTTAGTCTGCATCAAGTTAAAATGCTGAAAAATCATGCCGATCTGGGTACGTTCCTGACGCAATGATTTGGCATCCAAAGCAGTAAAGTTCGTGCCATTGATAATCACCTGACCAGACGTTGGGCGTTCAAGCAGATTAATCAGGCGGATCAGGGTACTTTTACCAGCACCACTATAGCCAATAATGCCAAAGATACTGCCGGTTGGAATCTGTAAATTGATCCGATTCAAGGCACGTAAGGTTTGACCCTTGAGCTCATACTGTTTGGAGATGTCTTTAAATTCAATCATAGTGTCAAATACTGCATCACGAATAAAAAAACAGGCAAGAAATCTTGCCTGTTCTGAATATTGATTATTGTATTACTTTTCTTCGGTTAAATAAGTCACTGGTTTATTGACAGCAACTTTAGTACCACCGAAGTGTTCATCAACATAGGCTTTCACAGCAGGAGTATGATACAACTGGCCAACTTTTTGAAGTACAGGATCATTTTGACGGTCAGCAGCGACAGCTAAAATGTTAACATTCATTTTAGTACTTTGATCAATCGCTTCGTAATAGATCGCATCTTTCAATACGTTCAGACCACCTTCCATTGCCAAAGTATTACCTAGAACAATCGCATCAACTTCATCTTTCACACGAACTGCAGTCGCCATTTGAATTGGCTTAATCACAATCTTTTTCGCATTTTCAGTAATGTCAGCAGGCGTACCTTTTACTAGGTCAAAGTTTGGTTTAAGTTTTACCAGACCTGCAGATTGTAATAATAACAATGCACGTGATTCATTTGCGCCGTCGTTCGGAATCGCAATTGTAGCGCCTGTTTTAAACTCTTCTACTTTTTTTACTTTGCTTGAGTAGATCCCCATTGGCTCAAGATAAGTCGTAGAAAGCGGAGCGATCTTTTGAGTATTGGCGTCGTTATAAGCCACCATATAGGCATAAGACTGGAATGCGTTGACATCAATTTCTTTGTTGGCAACAGCAGTATTCATCGCCACATAGTCAGTGAAGTTTTTCACATCAAGTTTGATGCCGGCTTGTTTAGTTTCAGGCAAAGTTGAAATGTAGCGCCATACGTCAGCATCTGAACCAGTCGATGCCATAGTAACAGTTTGCAGTTCACCTGAGTCTTTGTTTTGTGCTGCATCCGTTGCAGGCGCTTCTTGTTTTCCGCATGCAGTTAAAGTCAGTACAGATGCACTGAGTAAAACGCCAAGTAGCTTTTTCATAAAGATGTCCTAATTTTCGTGTTGCCTAAAGTATATGCATTTTAAGGTCATGTTAAAGTGGAGTTTTATTACACTTTCAGCTGACCTTAGATCGAGTCGCATGTGGCTCCGGCAGGGAAAATGCAAATGTACTGCAACAGTTCACGTTAATTCGATCGGGTCAGAGTTCACCAAACCACTATAGAGATTCCCTATTTGGAGAGAGTAAATAGAGGTTTTATAAAAGATATAGTCAAATTTGGTGCTCTGAATGGGCGCAATCATAGCAATTATTATTTATTCAATATAGTGGATAAAAACTATTTACTTATCTTTTTAATAGAATATAAATTGAATGAAAATGATCAAAATATCAATGAATACAATATATTATTTTTATTGAAGATAAGGCGGAATTTCATATCGTTTAAAGATTGATCTTTATAAGATTTTATCCAATAGAAATCATAAAAATGAATAAACATGATAAATACATCAGCTCATTAAGCTACTGAAAGATCTTTTTTAATAAATGTTTAGGGAGGATTTGAGCCGTGTCTTATTTGGCTGAGTAATTAATTTGATTGATTTCATACAATACATGCCAACATAAAGGGTGATCTTCCGGCAGCTTTGGATGCTGAAATTCTTGAGTCTTTATCATGCCTATCTTTTTCATCACAGCCTCAGATGGGGTATTTGATTTGGCAGTAAACGACACAACTTTATCTAGGTTTAAAGTATTAAAGGCATAATCTAGGACTGCACGTGCACCTTCAGTCGCATAACCTCGATGCCAATACTTTTTCGCCAGACGCCAGCCAATTTCAACACAGGGCGAAAACTCAAACAGATCAGGTTGTGGTTGCAGACCAATGAAGCCAATAAATTCTTTAGTCTCTTTTAGCTCAACTGCCCATAAACCCCAACCATGCTGATCAATCTGTCGAGTCACTTTTTCAATAAACTGTAGGCTTTGTTTAGATGTCAGTGGAGCGGGAAAATAACGCATGACCTCATTATCTGCACACATTTGGATAAATGGGGCAGTGTCAGCGTCTTGCCATTGGCGGAGGATGAGGCGAGGGGTTTTTATAATTGCAATCATGTTTATCTTGAAATTTGTAAATTTGAAGTAATAATTGTATGAGATCAAATTAAGAGTAGAAAAATGGATCTATTAGAAAAAACATTAGAAAATATAAAGGATTTAGCACAAGAAAAAAATTTATATGCTTATATTTTTGGCAAGAAAAGTAAAATATTTTTAGAAAATTCTAGTCATCGTTATTGTATCGATGATGGAAGACTTCTGAAATTATCACGTATGAATGATAAAAAGTGTGTGCTGTTGGAGATTGAATTAAATAATGGCTTAAAATTATATAAGCATAGAACTGAAGTTTTAACTAGAAAATATAAAGGACGTTCTGTTAGTCTGGAATAGATTAAGGGATTTATAAATGCAAACAAAGATACATCAATTTTATTAGATACAAAAAATCCTAACCAATTAGAAGAAAAAGATTTAAGAGATATTTACAAACAAACATTTAATACTGTAGATACAATTTTTTGTAAACAATGTGGTGGTGATGGGGCTGAATGGTAGATGTCCAAGATGCTCTGGCAATGGATTAGAGCCTATTGTTTAAAATGAGAGCATTTAAAAACCCCGCACTCAGCGGGGTTTTTACTTAATTTTTTACGAGAAAGAATTAAGCATTTTCACGTGCAATCGCGCGGTAACCAATATCTTTACGATATTGAACGCCGTCAAAAGTCACTTTCTCACAAAGTTCTAATGCTTTCGCTTGTGCTTCACCAATGGTATTATCCAATGCAGTCACACAAAGTACACGACCACCCGCAGTCACGATGTCACCATTTTCATTGGCTTTCGTACCCGCATGGAATACTTTCACATCAGTCATTTCTGTATCTAAACCTGAAATCACATCACCATTGCTAGACGTTTCAGGATAGCCTTTAGATGCCAGTACGATCCCGACAGTTTTACGCTCATCCCATTCAGCTTCTGCAGGTAAATTACCTTCAAGACCTGCTTGGACTAAATCAACCAAAGATGATTTTAAACGCATCATGATTGGTTGAGTTTCTGGATCGCCAAAACGACAGTTGAACTCAATCACTTTTGGTTGGCCTTTGTCGTCAATCATCAAGCCTGCGTATAAGAAACCTGTGTATACGTGACCATCTTTTTTCATGCCTTCAACAGTCGGACGCATCACTTCATTCATGGCTTTTTCGAATACGTCAGCAGTCACAACAGGAGCAGGAGAGTATGCTCCCATACCGCCAGTGTTCGGACCTTGGTCGCCTTCAAAAATACGTTTATGATCTTGAGAAGTCGCCATTGGCAGGATGTTGTCACCATCGATCATGCAAATGAAAGATGCTTCTTCACCAGCAAGGAATTCTTCAATCACCACACGAGAGCCGGCATCACCAAACTTGTTGCCAGCCAGCATGTCATCAATGGCATCGAATGCTTCCTGATTGGTCATGGCAACAATTACACCTTTACCCGCAGCAAGACCATCAGCCTTGATCACGATTGGTGCGCCATTTTTCTCTACAAAGGCTTTCGCTGCATCTACTTCGGTAAATACATCGTAGAAAGCTGTTGGAATGTTATGGCGTTTTAAGAAGTGCTTCGCGAATGCTTTAGAGCCTTCCAGCTGAGCAGCAAATTGAGTTGGACCCCAAACTTTCACGCCTGCTTCGCGGCAAGCATCAACTACACCATTTACTAATGGTGCTTCAGGACCCACAATAATCATTTCAACTGCATTGTTTTTTGCAAAATCAATGATGGCAGGGTTATTGAGAATGTCCAAAGCGACATTTTCACATTTATTTTCAGTTGCGGTGCCTGCATTGCCCGGTGCAACAAATACTTTTGCCACTTGATCGTCTTGTGCGATTTTCCATGCAAGCGCATGTTCACGGCCGCCACTACCTAAAACTAAAATGTTCATCTTTAGAAAATTCCCTCGAAAATGAAATTCCACAAACCCAATGAGGTTTAAAAATCTTTTAACATCTTATAGCAAGATATTAAATAATCTACTGATGTAACAAACCCTCCTTACGAAAAGGAGGGTTTGGAATTTAATACTTAAAAATTAGTGGCGGAAATGACGCATGCCAGTGAATACCATTGCAATACCAGCTTCGTCAGCTGCTGCAATTGTTTCTTCGTCACGCATTGAACCACCTGGCTGGATGATGCATTTGATGCCGGCTTTAGCCGCATTGTCGATGCCATCACGGAATGGGAAGAATGCATCAGATGCCATAACTGCACCTTCAACCACGAGTCCTGCATGTTCAGCTTTGATCGCGGCAATACGAGCAGAGTTTACACGGCTCATTTGACCTGCGCCAACACCAATGGTCTGACGGTTTTTCGCATAAACAATTGCGTTCGATTTTACGTATTTCGCAACTTTCCAAGCAAAGAT
The DNA here is from genome assembly GCF_013419905.1 of Acinetobacter sp. YH12046. NCBI lineage: Bacteria > Pseudomonadati > Pseudomonadota > Gammaproteobacteria > Moraxellales > Moraxellaceae > Acinetobacter > Acinetobacter sp. YH12046. The sequence goes on along the minus strand of NZ_VOZF01000002.1, from coordinate 216,177 downwards.
CATATCGTCAATTTCTTGTTCAGTTGGTGCGCGTTTAGTCACAACTTTCAGGTCATCTTTAGTGATCATGCCCAAGTCTTGATCTTGAACCAGTAAACCACCATTTACACGTTTGTAGTCAAGTTGTGGAGCACGTTCGTTAATTGCTGGAAGTTCACCACATACGAGTACACGTACGTTTTTCTTCGCGCCAGTCACTTCAAGTACGCCGTCAGCGATGCTTGGTGCAATGATCACTTCAACGAATTGACGATCCACAATTGCTTGTGCAGTTGCAACGTCTAATTCACGGTTGAATGCAATGATGCCACCGAATGCAGATTCAGGGTCAGTTGCATAAGCAAGATCATAAGCAGCTTTGATGCCGTCTAGAGAAACTGCAACACCACATGGGTTCGCATGTTTTACGATCACACAAGCAGGTTTCGCAAATGATTTCACACATTCAAGTGCAGCATCAGTATCCGCGATGTTGTTATAAGAAAGTTCTTTACCTTGTAGCTGCTTAGCAGTCGCAACAGAAGCTTCTTTCGCAGCAGGATCTACATAGAAAGCAGCAGACTGATGCGGGTTTTCACCGTAACGTAAGTCTTGAGCTTTGTTTAATTGAGTATTGAAAGTACGCGCAAATTTGTCTGCCTGACCTTCTTCTTTACCTACGCGAGCGCCTAAGTAAGATGCGATCATACCGTCATATTGAGCAGTATGTTCGAATGCTTTAACCGCAAGGTCAAAACGGGTTGCATAAGATAAAGCACCATCAGCTTTAAGCTCAGCAATTACAGTTGCATAGTCAGCAGCATTTACTACGATACCAACAGACGCGTGGTTTTTCGCAGCAGCACGAACCATTGTTGGACCACCGATGTCGATGTTTTCAATTGCATCAGCTAGTGAACAGTTTGGTTTCGCTACAGTTGCAGCAAATGGATACAGGTTAACAACGACAAGATCGATCGCATCGATGTTGTGTTCAGCCATCACAGCTTCGTCTAGACCACGACGAGCCAGGATGCCACCATGAATTTTCGGATGTAGCGTTTTTACACGGCCGTCCATCATCTCTGGGAAACCAGTGTGCTCCGAAACTTCTACTACAGCAACATTATTGTCTTTCAACAATTTGTATGTACCACCTGTAGATAAAATTTCTACCCCAAGAGCAGCAAGGTCTTGTGCAAATTCCACAATACCGGTTTTATCGGAAACAGAGATTAAAGCGCGTTTAATAGTCATGATCTTCGTCACAGTTAGCAAGGAACAGATTAAATCTAAATAGCTAATTAACAGTCAAAAAAAATGCCTGCGGTAGCCGCAAGCATTTTATCATTTATTCACTCATTAAACCGTGAGCTTTTAACTTTTTACGTAAAGTACCGCGGTTTAGTCCGAGAATCTCGGCAGCGCGTGTCTGATTACCACGCGTATATTCTAGAACGACAGATAATAAAGGCTTCTCCATTTCTGCCAGCACCATGTCGTACACCTGAGAAGGTTGCTCGCCTTGCAGTTGTGCAAAGTAGTGGCGAACTGCGCGATCTACGTGAATACGAAGAGCGACATCAGATTGTGCAGTAAAAATAGGAGATTTGCTATTCATGCGAATTAATCCGAAAAATCAAATATCACTTGGGTAAAGCGATATATAAAAGTGGTCTAGAAATTGAAATGAACTCCATTTTAGATCCTAAAACTGGAGTTCTAAAACTTGGTCATTACATTGAGCTTGTAGCTTGCCACATCTCGACGATTTGGTCGAAAAATAAGCGTAACAATAGTTAAAGTTTTGTTACTGACCAAAATCAAAACAAAAAAATCTGCTCGATACGCAATAAGTTTTATAGCGCATTAGGCAAGACTGTATTTGTTGTGAAAAAGTAGCGAGGAGTTTGCAGCACATAGCTTTCGTGGCGCGTATAATACCATTGTCTCGGGAAAAGTGAGCAAGAAAACTGCATTTTTTTTAACTTTTTTTTCGTTTTTTAATAGTTTTTATCAATATTAAGGTCGAATTATTTCCAAACTGTAATTATCGAAGTCTTTACGGTCGACAGGAAGCACAAATTCAAATTTAAATGGGCTGTTTTGGGGAATACGTTGAATCTTAACCAGGCTTTCGATCAGGTATTCCTGAGGTTTTAAATTATAAGTCGCCAAGACTACACCCTGATCTTTAAGGTGAACTCTTAAGTTTGGCATTTCCAGACTGCGCTTGTGGAAATTGATTAGCTCACCACTAAACTGGGTTTTATCTGTGGCAATCGCTTTGGCTTTGACCTTATTGGTATTGATCAGATTGTAATGTTCTTCCAGATTGGAACAGTTGAACACTTCACAGATATTGTTAAAAGCCACACTCATCACATGACTATTCTTAATATAGTGTGGATTGAACCAGAAGAATTGAAATAAAAGTAAGCCAAATAAGAACAGGTTTAGGCTGGTCCAGCCTAAATAATAAAGCGGGCCTTTATTGTGCTGTTTATCAGCCTGATCATCCCAGTTCATGCTAGGCAGTACTGCAATCGGTTCAGTACTGAAATAATTCAGGTTGTTCAGATAGGTTTTCAGATCAATATTGGAGTTTTCAACTTTTTCATCAAAAATGTTCAGTAAATAGTGCTGATCTGAAGAATTAGCTGAAGAAGTAGATTCGGTGAGGTTTCTATTAATATAAGAAACATGACTTGGCGTATGGGTAAGGGCGACCGAATTCTGTGCTTCGGTCACCAGATGCGATAAAGCATTAAAGGTCGTACTACATTTTGGGCAGCAAACCATGCCTTGGGCAATGGTTAATTGCGCAACCGTAACTTTATAGGTTGTAGAGCAGGTCGGGCAGTGGGTTCGCTTGTCACTCATAAATGTTTATAGACTCTTTAATTCTTATGGCGTTTCCCCGAGATACGGCACCAGTGTTCATCGCGTTTTTCTACTTCTAATATATCAAAATGTTTTGAGTAAATGCTAGTAACATCAGCAACTTGCTCTTCGATAACACCTGCGAGTGCGAACTCTGCCTCAGGTTTGACCAATTCTGCGAACTCAGGCTCAAGCATCATGAGTGGGCCAGCCAGAATATTGGCAACAAACACATCTGCTTTCTGCTCGCCAAGCTCTGTGTTGAACTCTTCCGGTAAACCAACATAAAGTCGATCCAATACGCCATTCAGTTCAGCATTCTGTTTGGTGGCTAAAACAGCTTGTGGGTCAATATCAGTTGCATAGGCATATTTGGCACCGAGTAACAGGGCCGCGACAGCCAGAATACCTGAACCACAGCCATAATCGATCACGATCTTGTCTTTTACATCGGTTTTGCCTAGCCATTGCAGGCAAAGGAAAGTAGATGCATGGTTACCTGTACCAAAAGCCAAACCTGGATCAAGCTTGATATTCACTGCATCTGCTTCAGGCGCTTCCATCCACTCTGGAACAATCCAGAATTTTTCAGAAATCTGGATTGGCTCGTAGGCATCCATCCAGGTGCGTTCCCAAGCTTGATCTTCCAGGAATTCATGGCGGATCGGTGCTTCAGGTAGTTGTGCGTGAATAAAGGTTTCCAATGCAGCTACATCGATTTCTTCTTCGTCATCTTCCTGAGCATAGATGCCAGTCACGATCACTTTATTCCAGAGCGGTGTTTCTCCTGGAAGTGGTTCCAGCAAATCCTGGTTTTCAGCATCATCCAGAGTGACACTTACGGCGCCCAGTGAGCTAAGTAATGTTTCAGTAAAATCTACCTGAGCTTGATCAACTGTAATATGAATTTGTAACCACTTCACAGAAATAACCTTTATACATTTTTTCAAAAAGCTATTGTAACGGAAGTTCGGCTTGAAGGTGTGATCTTCTTGAGACGGAGTCAAATAAAAAGGATGCTTTCGCATCCTTTTTATGAAAACCGGTTAAAACGCATTTTCCTGAGTGGGAGAAATGCTAGGACGTGCAGTTACTGGAGCAAAGCGATTCAGTAATAATCCAAAAATAGCCGCGAAGATATACATGAAGATGGAATAGACCGCAGCAGGCATGGCAACCACAGTGCTGGACATGACAGTAAGTGCAATGGTCATGGCGAGTGTACTGTTATGAATACCGATCTCGAAAGCGCTGGCACGTGCCTGAGCAGAATTGATGTTCATTAGTCGTGGAACAAAATAGCCAATCATTAAGCTGAAGAGACAGAACAGGGCGGTTGCTAAACCTACCTGAGTCAGATATTCGGCAATATTGGCGCGTTCACTATAAATTGCTCCGGCAATAATCAGCACCAGAAAGAGGACTGCAAAAATGCGAAGAGGCTTATTCAGCTTTACAGTGAGTGCTGGGGCATAATGACGAATCAACATACCAATCGCGACCGGTATAATAATGATACCAAACACTTGTAGGATCTTTCCGAACTGCAAGCTGATCTGCTGACTGTCCTGCATAAAATGCATGATCGAGAAATTCATGATTAAAGGCAAGGTAAATGCAGCAACCACCGAATTGATCGCAGTCAAGGTAATATTGAGGGCTAGATCGCCTTTAAACAGATAGCTGAACAGATTTGCGGTACTGCCACCTGGCGATGCGGCCAGCAACATCAGACCAACAGCTAGTAAAGGTGGTAAAGTCAGAACTTTACATAGAATGAAAGCAATGCTTACCAGTAGAATTAATTGACAAAACAAGGCAACCAGCACTGCTTTAGGGTGCTGGCTTACCCGGGCAAAATCTTTGAGCGTGAGTTCGAGTCCTAATCCCACCATGATGATGGCGAGTGCGAGGGGGAGGAATATTGTTATGATGCCAGAGTCCATCTGCATGCTCCTTATAGAAATTTATTTTAATAGTTTTAAATTTTCTATAAAAAGCATACAGCTTAAGCAGGCATTTGACTTAGGAAGTTACAAATCTGATAAACGACTCTTGCCACTATAGCTAAGCTTTTGCTGACTAATCATAAAACCAAAAATACCGGCAAAAACGTACATGACAATTGAATAAATACCCGCAGGGATGGCAATGGTGACATTATTGAGGACAGAAATCGCAATCGTCATTGATACAGTTGTGTTGTGAATGCCGACTTCAAAGGTACAGGCGCGTGCCATCTTGTCTGGGATATCCATTAATAAAGGCAGGCAATAACCGAGAAACAGGCTGGAAAAACATAATATGGAAGTAGCAATCCCGATACTGGCAAAATATTCGATGATGTTAAAGCGCTCTTGGAAAATGGCATAAATCAAGAGCATGCTTAAAAAAGCGATAGATAGAAACCGCATTGGCATATGTACAATATCTGAAAGCTTTGGAAATTTTGCCCGAATCAGCATGCCGATCACAACCGGAATAATTGTAATCAGAAAAACCTGAGCCATTTTTTCAAGCGGTAAGCCGATGCCGGTATCCTGTCCTATAAAATAGTACAGGGACAGGTTCATAATAAAAGGTAAGGTGAAAATAGAAATAATCGTATTGATGGCGGTTAACGTGATATTAAGCGCCACATCACCTTTATAAAGATAGCTCAGCAGATTGGCAGTGGCACCTCCTGGAGAGGCAGCTAGCAGCATCATGCCTACAGCAAGCAATGGTGGCAGATCCAGTACCAGACAGATTAAAAAGGTTAAACCGGTTAAAATGACCAGTTGTGAGAATAAGACAATAAAAATCACCTTGGGATAACGACTAACATGCAGAAAATCCTTGACTGTTAACTGTAGTCCTAACCCCATCATCGTAATTGCCAAAGTAATCGGCAAAAACAAACTAAAAAACCCCGAATCCATGAAGTTTCCTTTTTATTATTCATTTTTTAGGTATGTTTTGAGTTTAGCGTAGATGAATAAATAAGCAATATAAAAACGGGTAAAATTTATGCATTTTACCCGTTAAGTTTCTGATTAAAAATATATTTAATCAGCTATATAGTGATTTACATCCCTGATTGAGATGGGGTTTGAGGCTGAGTTTGCATTTGTGACTGTGGACGTGGAGGGGTAAAGCCTAATGCACATTTACCATTGACCTGAGTGCCATTAATGGTTGCTGAAGTTTTGCCGCCTGAACTACAAGATGTATAAAGTTCAGGTTCATCGCCTTTGATATTGGTTGATGATGAAGGGAAGAACTGTTGCTGACAGGTACCATTCCAGATAATGCCGCGGTAAGCAAAACTTACAGGAGCACCCTCTGATTTACCTTTACAAACTTGCTGGTATTTTTGGGCATTATAAACCTTCTCGACTTTATCATTTGCTGAGGCTGCAAATGGAGCGAAACATAGACCGCAGAGCGCTGTTGCTAGGAAAATATTCTTATTCATCATGTATACCTTTGTTTGTAATGTGACTACTTTATAGATTAAAAACTAATCAATATTAAACAATATGAGTCGGGTAACTTTTTGAGTTTAGATGTTTAATTTATATAGTAAGTATGCAAAGTTTAATTACATTGCTTTATTGGCTGGCAGAGTAAATTCCGAAGGATAAATTCAAGTGATTTTGTCAACTTTGGAAGGAAGTTTGCTATAATGTTCAGCTATCCTTTTTCTATCTCTCTATTTACCACTATGCACTATCCTAAAGTATACGATGTCATTGTTATCGGTGGCGGTCACGCAGGTACGGAAGCAGCACTGGCTGCAGCACGTATGGGTCGACAGACATTACTCTTAACTCATAACATTGAGACTTTAGGGCAGATGAGCTGTAACCCGGCCATTGGCGGGATCGGTAAATCACATTTAGTGCGTGAAATTGATGCCTTGGGCGGTGCGATGGCGCTGGCTGCCGATAAAGGCGGTATTCAATTCCGTATTCTGAATTCACGTAAAGGTGCAGCAGTACGTGCAACTCGTGCGCAGGCTGACCGTGTTCGTTATAAAGCAGCGATTCGTGAGACTTTAGAAAATCAAGCGAATCTGGATATCTTTCAGCAAGCAGCAGATGACCTGATTGTTGAAGGCGATACTGTTAAAGGTGTCGTGACCCAAATGGGTATTCGCTTTGATGCGAAAACTGTGGTGCTAACTGCAGGTACATTCTTAGGTGGTGTGATTCACATTGGCTTAAACAATGCTTCAGGCGGTCGTGCTGGCGATCCTCCTTCAATTTCATTGGCACATCGTTTACGTGAGTTAAACTTACCTGTAGGTCGTTTAAAAACAGGTACACCGCCACGTATTGATGCACGTTCAGTCGACTTCTCTGTCATGACACCGCAGCCGGGTGATTTCCCGTCTCCAACCATGTCATTTATGGGTGATGCATCGATGCATCCAGAGCAAGTGAACTGCTACATCACGCATACCAATGAACGTACCCATGAGATCATTCGTGGCGGTTTAGACCGTTCACCGATGTACACTGGTGTGATTGAAGGTGTAGGTCCACGTTATTGTCCATCAATTGAAGATAAAATTCATAAATTTGCTGATAAAGACTCCCATCAGGTCTTCCTTGAACCAGAAGGCCTGGATACACATGAGCTTTATCCAAATGGTATTTCGACTTCATTGCCATTTGACGTACAGTTTGAACTGGTACGCTCAATCCGTGGTATGGAAAATGCGCACATTCTTCGTCCGGGTTATGCAATTGAATACGATTATTTCAACCCTCAAGCGTTGAAGTTCACTTTGGAAACCAAAGCGATCAATAACCTGTACTTTGCTGGTCAGATTAACGGTACAACCGGTTATGAAGAAGCGGGTGCTCAAGGCTTGCTTGCAGGCTTGAACGCTGCACGTCGTGCATGGGATCAAGAACAATGGACACCAAAACGTGATGAAGCATACATGGGCGTACTGGTTGATGACCTAATTACTTTAGGTACTAAAGAACCGTATCGTATGTTCACTTCACGTGCGGAATACCGTTTGATGTTGCGTGAAGATAATGCGGATCAGCGTTTAACACCAATCGGTCGTGAAATGGGTCTGGTAGATGACGAACGTTGGGCAGCTTACTGTGAAAAAATGGAAGCTGTAGAGAAAGAAACAGGTCGTTTGCAACACCTTTGGGCTGCACCAAACAATCCAATGGGTAAAAAATTCGTAGAAATGACGGGTGCGGATCTTTCTAAAGAATGTTCTGCAATTGATTTGTTAAAACGTCCAAACATCACCTTTGCTCAAATTGCAGAGCTCACAGGTTCTGAAGTTTCACCACAAGTGGGTGATCAAATTGAGATTGCGGTGAAATACGAAGGTTATATCAACCGTCAGCATCAAGACGTTGCACAAATGAAACGTTTAGAGGAAACCAAGATTCCTGCTGATTTTGACTATGATGTTGTTTCAGGTCTTTCTCGTGAAATTACATTGAAGTTAAAAGATATTCGTCCTGAAACACTGGCTCAAGCAAGCCGTATTCCGGGTGTAACCCCTGCAGCAGTTCAATTGGTGATGATTACGATTCGTAAGAATGCCCAAGCGAAAAAATCTGCTTAAGATTTGGAAGTAAAAAACCCGCGTAATGCGGGTTTTTTATGTTTAATAAGTTTGAAAAAAATTAAAGATCAATTATTTCAAGATAGATTCAGTAATTTTGCTATGTTAATTATGGGAAATGTACAACAATGAATCTAAAACATGGATAGAGAAAAATACATACGTGGCGCGATTTACGGTTTACTTGTTGGTGATGCGGTAGGTGTGCCTTATGAGTTTAAAGTGCCGAGCCAGCTGCCTGATATTGAACAAATTGATATGATTCCCCCAAAAGGATTTGCGCGGACTTATGCCAGTCTTCCAATTGGAACGTGGTCAGATGATGGTGCACAAGCATTATGTTTGTTGGCCTCATTGTTAGATCAAAAGAAACTCAATCCTGAAGATTTTATGCAACGGATTTGCGATTGGTACCAATCAGGTTATATGGCTGTCGATGGTCAGGTATTTGATGTGGGAATTCAAACGGTTGATGCGATACATCGTTATCAATCGGGTATCGAGTTAAATCAAGTTGCGAAAAATGATGAATATGCCAATGGTAATGGTGCGCTGATGCGTGTATTGCCTTTAGCGCTCTGGCATCAAGGCTCTAATCGTGAATTAATAGAGGCGGCATTTATACAATCACATCTGACTCATGCGCATATCCGTTCTAAATTATGTTGTGCATTATATTGTTTATGGGTACGTAAAATTTTAGATGGTTGTTCTATTCAAGATTCATGGATAGAAGCAATTGAAATACTCAAGCGTGAATTGAGTGATCAGAATGGTGCGTTAGATGAGCTTGAGCACCATATTTTAAGTGATGACTGGGATCGACCGACAGGTACTGGCTATGTCGTAGATTGTTTAAAGTCGGCATATTACGCACTACAAGCTAGCGATTATGAAAAGGTGATTAAGACAGCAATTGCGCTGGGTAATGATACAGATACGACTGCATGTGTGGCGGGTGGTATAGCTGGTTTATATTATGGTGTAGATGCAATTCCATCATCTTGGATGAATCATTTACGAGGTAAAGAAATGGTGGAAGAATTGCTTGTGCAATGGTTGTAGAAATTTTCTAAAGAATGACTGCGATGATGTTGGGATTTGCTAAAATATTCAAAAGTTCCACATCTAGATCATTCCAATGCCATACCAACTCGTTGAACTCGATATCCAAGCCACAGACAACATCGCTTGCCCTCATTGCCATCAAGACATCATTAATTGGCAAGAAGAGCAGTATGTTCAACCCTGTGAACATACCTTATTTATTGCCATGGATATCGGCTTTGAATACATCACCGATGAATTTGAGCAAACTATGCGAAAAACAGTGGATGAACTGCATGCCAATGATGACATCGTCAACATGTTCGAAGAAATCACCACAAGTACTTATCCGAATTATCTGATTTTAAAGTCAGATTTAGGTGCAGCAGGTTATTCGCGTTATATCGGTTTAACAGTGTAGGAATCTCATTACTATACATAAGCAATAAAAAAGCACCCAAGGGTGCTTTTTTAATTTCAGGCTTGGCCTTCGACTTCTTCGACTTCATCATCCTCCGCACTGTCCATGCCGAGTTCTTTCAACTTACGGGTGAGGGTATTACGCCCCCAACCTAATAGTTCGGCTGCATGACGCTTACGACCACGGGTTTGTTGTAGTGCAGCATTAATGAGTGTGCGTTCAAACATTGGTGTAGCCACATCTAACAGCTTCATTTCGCCGTTTTTCAGTTTCTGGATTGCCCATTGACCCAGTAATTCATCCCAGTGATGCGGCGCAATCTGATTCGGGTTTGGAATTGGAGCACCCGGGTCTTGCTGCTGAATTGGAATCTGTTTTAATTCAGGTGGCAGATCTTCTGGATAAACTTCACGGCCTGTGATCATCACTGTGAGCCAGCGACAGGTATTTTCAAGCTGACGAACGTTCCCTTGCCAAGGCAGCTTCTGCATATATTCCTGAGTTTCAGGACGTAAGATTTTAGGATTAACGCCTAATTCTTTACCTGCACGCGCCAGGAAGTGCTGCGCCAACATCGGAATATCTTCAGAGCGATGTGCCAGTTTAGGTATATGAATACGAATCACGTTTAGACGGTGATACAAGTCTTCACGGAAGCGACCATCATGTACCAGCTTTTCCAGGTCCTGATGCGTTGCAGCCACAATACGTACATCAACTTTAACCGGAATGTGACCACCAACACGATAGAATTCCCCATCAGCTAGGACACGTAATAAACGCGTTTGTGTTTCAAATGGCATGTCACCAATTTCATCCAGGAACAGCGTACCGCCGTTGGCCTGTTCAAAACGGCCCTGACGTTGCGTATTTGCACCGGTAAAAGCGCCTTTTTCATGACCAAACAATTCAGTCTCAATCAGGTCTTTCGGAATCGCGGCCATGTTTAGTGCAATAAACGGTTTATTGCTACGTGGTGAATGGCGATGCAAGGCATGCGCAACCAGTTCTTTACCTGTACCAGATTCACCATTAATCAATACGGTAATATGTGATTGAGACAAACGACCAATCGCACGGAACACTTCCTGCATTGCTGGCGATTCACCAATGATCTCAGTCGATTGAATGGTTGGTGCAGATTTGGCAGATTCTTGCTGCTGTAATTTAGTGATATGTAAAATTGCACGATTGACCAGTGCCAATGCTTCATCAATATCAAATGGTTTTGGCAGGTATTCAAAAGCACCCGTTTGATAACTGGATACCGCAGATTCCAGATCTGAATGCGCCGTCATAATAATAACCGGCAAATCAGGATTGGTATTTTTCACCTTGCCTAAAAAGGTCAAACCGTCAATACCCGGCATACGGATATCGGTCAGGATCACATCAGGTGCATCGACACCCAACTGATCAAGTGCTGACTGGGCTTCTTCAAAACTAGTAACGTCGAAACCTTCTTCTTTAAATGTTTTTTCTAGTACCCAACGCATGGCACGATCGTCATCAATCACCCATATTTTATTTCGCGACATGATCTGACTCCCAAGGTAAAAATAAGCTAAATACGGTTTTTCCTGGAACTGACTGGCATTCAATCATTCCGTTATGTTGATGCATAATATTTTGAGCAATGCTGAGACCTAGTCCGGTACCTTTGGCACGGCTGGTCACCAGTGGATAGAACACGGCTTCGATAATATCGTCTGGAACACCAGGGCCATTATCTTCAATGTCGATTCGAACCACAGATCGGTGAATCACACCACTAATGGTATAAAGCCGCTGAATTCGGGTTCTTAAAATAAGTTCCGGTTGATGCTCGACAAAGAAATCCTTGTTTTCTGTCATCGCCTGAACGGCATTTACGCAGATATTTAGCATGACCTGAATGAGCTGATCGCGATCTGCCAGAACTTCCGGTAGGGACAGATCATAGTCCCGAGTAATTTTTATTTTCTTTTTAGTCTGATTCACAATCAGTGAGCGGACGCGTTCTAATGGTTCATGTACATTGACCATTTCATAGCTTGGTAACTGGCGTGAACCGAGCATGCTATCTGCCAGATTTCTCAGGCGATCCACTTCACTAATAATAATGTCAGTGAACTCTTTATATTTTGGATCTTCAAGGCTACGTGCCAGAAGCTGGGTTGCACCACGAATACCACCAAGTGGATTTTTAATTTCATGTGCCACGCCACGAATTAATTGGCGCGCAACCTGGTGCTGCTGGATATAGTTTTCTTCACGTGAGATTTTCAGCATACGATCACGCTGATTCAGCTCGATTAACAATAAAGGATGATTTGGCTTGCCCGCATTGAGCAGGGAAACCGTATAGTCCACATGAATGTCTTTAAAATTGACAATGATCGTCGCCTCACGGCGAGTATAAGGTTGGCCTGTGTGCAGCGTGTTATATAGAGATTCTTCAGTGTTGAATTCATCTGTCGGTGCTTGCAGTATATTTAATACCGGCGTGCCTGATGCGCGTAACAGGCTGACATCAAACATGGCCTCGCAGGCCGTATTTAAGTAATAAATATTCAGGTGGCTATCAACCAGCATAATGGCAGTGGTCAGATTGTCCACCAAAAGGCGATAGTCGATGGAAAGAGGCTGATCCATTAGCGGTGGTTTTCCTGTATTAAAATGGCGCAATGGCATCTTCATAAAGCAAAATAACAATTTCAAAGTTCAGATTTGAGGCAAATTAAGCAAGATGCACGCCAACTTTAGAACTCTTGTTAAAATTTTGCTGAAAAATGCACGAAATCTGACGGGGATGCCCAATCAAACTCAGGTATAACGGATTAAATTGAGGCTGTAAACCTAAAATGATTCATTTTGGTGCATAAGCTTTTATATTGAATATTTTATGGCGTTATTTTAGTGCGTGATGCAAAGAGTGGCCATTTCAACTATTTTTATGATGCGAAAAGACATACAATACGCGCATTCTAGTGGAGCGCAGATTCATGAAGTCCCCCAAAGTCGGTTTTGTATCTTTAGGTTGTCCTAAGGCATTGGTAGATTCTGAACGAATTTTAACTCAGTTAAAGACTGAAGGTTATGATGTCGCATCGGATTATGACGGTGCTGATTTAGTAGTAGTAAATACCTGTGGTTTTATTGAATCTGCAGTACAAGAGTCTTTAGATGCCATCGGTGAAGCGATGAGCGCGAATGGTCGTGTCATCGTAACAGGTTGTCTAGGAAAAGACGAAGATAAAATTCGCCAAATGCACCCGAATGTCCTAAAAGTGACAGGTGCAGCAGCATATGAAGAAGTGATGGATGCGGTACATGAGTATGTTCCTGAACCGCCAAAACACAATCCATTTATTGATCTGGTGCCTGAGCAGGGTATCCGTTTAACCCCTAAACATTATGCATACCTGAAAATATCAGAAGGCTGTAACCACCGTTGTACCTTCTGCATCATTCCAAGCATGCGTGGTGATCTGGTTTCCCGTCCAGTCGGTTCTGTGCTTGAAGAAGCTGCAGCACTGAAACGTTCAGGTGTCAAAGAAGTACTCGTGATCTCCCAAGATACTTCTGCTTATGGCGTTGACACCAAATACAAACTGGATTTCTGGAACGGCCAGCCAGTTAAAACTAAATTCTATGACATGTGTGAAGCATTGGGTCAATTGGGCATCTGGGTGCGTCTGCACTATGTTTATCCATATCCACACGTAGATGCCGTAATCGATTTGATGGCGCAAGGCAAAATCCTGCCTTATCTGGATATTCCATTCCAGCATGCCAGCCCAAGAATCCTGAAGCTGATGAAACGACCTGCTCACAGTGAAAATACACTGGAGCGTTTAAAAGTTTGGCGTGAGAAATGTCCTGACCTAGTCATCCGTTCTACATTTGTGGTGGGTTTCCCGGGCGAAACGGAAGAAGATTTCCAGATGCTTCTGGACTGGCTGAAAGAAGCACAACTGGATCGCGTGGGCTGTTTTACTTATTCACCAGTTGAAGGTGCGACAGCGAACGATCTTCCAGATCATGTGCCTGAAGAGATCAAGCAAGAACGTTATGAACGTTTCATGCAGGTTCAGCAGGAAATTTCAGCAGCGAAGCTACAAAAACGTATTGGCCAGAAAATGACGGTGCTAGTCGATGACCTGGAAGAAGAATTCCCGGTTGCTGTAGCACGCTCATATGCGGATGCGCCTGAAATTGATGGTAATGTTTTTGTTGAAGATATCGACAAAAGTGTGATTAAGGCAGGGGATTTGCTTGAAGTCGAAATCACTGATGCAGATGAATATGATTTATTTGCCAAGCTGATCTCAATCAAGTCTGCTTAAGATTTTGAATTAAAAGAATTTATATTAAATAATTTGGAGTTTGAGATGTTGGATTCTAAAAAGCCACGATTTGGTCGCATCCTGCTAAAGCTATCTGGTGAAGCACTGGCAGGAAACAAGGACATGGGTATCGATGCACAAGTGCTCGATCAGATGTCACTTTCTATTGCGCATCTCGTGGGTTTGGGTGTACAAGTCGGTATCGTAGTTGGCGGTGGTAACCTGTACCGTGGTAGCCAGTTGCAAAAAGACGGTCTTGTTGGTCGTGTAACCGGTGACCAGATGGGTATGCTGGCAACTGTCATGAACGGTCTGGCATTACGCGATGCTTTGGTGCGCCGTAATATCAAAACCCGTTTGATGTCTGCATTGCCGATTGGTGCAGTGGTTGAATCTTATTCTAGTCGCGATGCCATCCGTCATCTGACTCAAGGTGAAGTGTGCGTATTTGTTGCGGGTACAGGTAATCCGTTCTTTACTACGGATACAGCAGCTTGTTTGCGTGGTATCGAGATTGAATCTGACCTGATCCTGAAAGCTACTAAGGTGGATGGGGTTTACAATAAAGATCCAAGCAAATACGAAGATGCCGTGAAATACGATACTTTGACATTTGATCAGGTGCTGGACGAGAAGTTGGGCGTCATGGATTTAACCGCGATCTGCTTATGTCGTGACCACAATGTGCCACTTCAAGTATTTGACATGAACAAATCTGGCGCATTGCTTTCAGTGGTGATGGGTGAAAAAGAAGGAACTCACGTCACCAATTAATGACGTGAGCTACAAAGCCCTTTATACTACCTCCTAATTTAGTAAATACATCTTTTAAGAATTAAGTAAGGAAGATCATATGATTAACGATCTTAAAAAAGACGCAGAAGAGCGTATGAACAAGTCTCTTGACTCGTTAGAACATGGTTTCGCAAAAGTTCGTACCGGACGTGCGCATCCATCGATTTTGAACGGTGTCATGGTTCCTTACTACGGCTCTGATGTGCCATTGAACCAGGTTGCCAACGTAGGCGTGGAAGATTCACGT
Source organism: Acinetobacter sp. YH12046 (assembly GCF_013419905.1). Taxonomy (NCBI): domain Bacteria; kingdom Pseudomonadati; phylum Pseudomonadota; class Gammaproteobacteria; order Moraxellales; family Moraxellaceae; genus Acinetobacter; species Acinetobacter sp. YH12046. The sequence goes on along the minus strand of NZ_VOZF01000002.1, from coordinate 200,890 downwards.
ACATTGCTGGTTCAACCGTTTGAACGTTCAATGGTTGCTGCAATTGATAAGGCGATCCGTGAGTCTGATCTTGGCTTGAACCCGATTACTGCTGACGCGATCCGTGTACCAATGGCAGCGTTGACTGAAGAAACTCGTCGTGACATGCAGAAAGTTGCACGTAACGAAGCTGAAAATGCCAAAGTTGCGATCCGTAACATCCGTCGTGATGTTTTAGGTGACATCAAAGCATTGTTGAAAGAAAAAGAAATTTCTGAAGATGATGAACGTCGTGCATCTGACGAAATTCAGAAAATCACAGACAAATTTGTTGCTGAAGTAGACAAACGCTTGGCTGCGAAAGAAGCTGAATTGATGAAGGTCTAATTCATCAATGACCGCTTCTGAAGAAAATTCCCGTCTTCCAAAACATGTTGCCATCATCATGGATGGCAACAATCGTTTTGCCAAAAAAAATCAGATGCAGAAAGGCGATGGACACCGTGAAGGAAAAACGGTTCTAGACCCGATTGTTGAACATTGTAGAAAAAGAAATATCCAGGCTTTAACGGTCTTTGCATTCTCCAGCGAAAACTGGAACCGTCCCCAATATGAGGTCGACTTGCTCATGAAGTTGTTGGAAGACACGATTCATGAACAGTTGCCACGTATGCAAAAATTTAATATTGCTTTACGTTTTATTGGTGATCGGTCGCGTTTATCTCCTGAACTGCAAGCATTGATGTTGCAAGCAGAACAAAGGACTGCTAATTTCGATAGTATGACGCTTACTATTGCAATCAGCTATGGTGGAATGTGGGACATGGCACAAGCTGCAAAGCAGATTGCTGCGGATGTTTTAACAAATAAATTAGATCTTGAAGCAATTGATACTGATGTGTTCGGTCAATATGTCAGTTTGAGTGACTTGCCGCCTGTTGATCTGCTGATTCGTACCGGTGGAGATTTCCGCCTGTCCAATTTCCTGCTCTGGCAGGCAGCATATGCAGAGCTGTATTTTACTGAGACCTTATGGCCAGAATTTACCGTAGAGGAATTCGATGACGCACTTGCTGTATTTGGCGGGCGCGAACGTCGTTTCGGTAAAACATCAGAGCAGATTCTTCAAGAAAGACTTGAGAATTAATACACATGTTTGAGCGGATTATAACCGCATTGGTGCTGGTTGCAGTCGTACTGAGCTGTATGTTTGCGACCAAATCACAATATCCAATGTTCGCATTGATGGTTGTGGCTGCCGGGGTGGCAGGCTATGAGTGGTTTAAACTCATGCCGCGAAAATGTAAAAATGTAATCAAGCCAGTGGCGTGGGGCTATGGTCTACTGACTGCAGCCTTATCTGCACTGGCTTTATACTATTGGGATGTGGCCTTATTATTGTGGTCAGCATCTATCCTGACCTGGTTGCTGAGTATTTACTGGGTTAAAACCTATCCTGATTATGATGGCTGGTACAATGTCAGCTTGCATGGCATCGGGATTGTGCTGGTTTCTGCTGCTGTTACAGCAATCTTCTCGGTTTGGCTAAACTCTCCATGGTGGTTAATGTACCTGTTCCTGCTGGTTTGGGGTGCAGACAGTGGCGCTTACTTTGTTGGACGCAAATTCGGCAAGAAAAAACTCGCACCAAATGTCAGCCCAAACAAGTCGCTAGAAGGTCTATACGGCGGTATTCTTACCTCCATGCTCATCGTGGTTGTCGTCGCTTCACTTTATCTGGATATGACCTGGCCAGAGCTATGTCTGTTCCTGATCCTTTCTGTTATTACTGTGTTTAGTTCAGTGCTAGGTGACCTGTTTGAATCCATGATTAAGCGTCGTGCTGGAATCAAGGATTCGGGCCGTATTTTGCCGGGTCATGGTGGTGTACTAGATCGTATTGATTCTTTGCTTGCTGCAGCTCCTATCTTTGCAACAGGCATATATGTTTTAAAACTTATTGGCGTAGATTTATAAATGTCACAAGCTGTTTGTATACTGGGTGCTACAGGTTCAATTGGTCAAAGTACTTTAAAAATTTTGCAGCAACATCCTGAAGCTTACTCGGTTTTCGCTGTGACAGCGCAAAGTCGTATTACTGAGCTGGCGGAAATCTGTCGGCAGTACCGTCCTAAAGTGGCTGTAGTGCCTGCAAATAAGGTCGATGAGCTTTCTCAGTTGCTACAAGTGCAGGGCTTATCAGATATCGAAATTCTTCAGGATGAAGCGGGCTTAATTTCAGTCGCAGAGCATGCTGATGTTGATATTGTGATGGCAGCAATAGTCGGGGCGGCAGGCCTGCTTCCTACATTGGCTGCAGTCAAAGCGGGTAAGCGTGTCCTGTTGGCCAATAAAGAAGCCTTGGTCATGTCCGGCGACATCATGATGCAAGCCGCGCGAGATTATGGTGCATTATTATTGCCTGTCGACTCTGAACATAATGCAATTTTCCAGTGCCTGCCTCAAAACTACTTTGATGCCGAACGTAATGGTCAACCTAAGCTCGGTGTTCATCAGATTTTACTGACTGCTTCTGGCGGTCCATTCCTGAACCATTCGCTTGAACAATTGCATGATGTGACACCTGCTCAAGCCTGCAAACATCCTAACTGGTCAATGGGGCAAAAGATTTCCGTAGATTCCGCTACTTTAATGAATAAGGGACTGGAACTTATCGAAGCGTGTCATTTGTTTGCAGTTCAAGAACAATTTGTTACAGTTGTTGTGCATCCACAGAGTATTATTCATTCCATGGTGCAATATGTGGACGGGTCAACATTGGCACAAATGGGCAACCCGGATATGGGCACGCCAATTGCACATGCTTTGGCATGGCCACAACGGATCAGTACCCATATCCCGGCTCTGGATTTGGTTAAGCATTCACAACTGAATTTCCAGGAACCGGATGTGGTTCGTTTTCCGGCACTGAAATTAGCGCGTCAAGCCATGAAGAGTGGTGGAATTGCGCCTACAATTTTGAATGCGGCCAATGAAATTGCAGTTGCTGCATTTTTAAATCAGCAAATCAGATTTACCCAAATTCCTCAGGTGGTTGAAACTGTCCTGAACCAGATGGACAATCAACCAGCACACGATCTGGATACTATCCTGCATGCAGATCACACAGCACGAGGTTTATCACAGCAATATGTTGTGAATAAAGGAAGTTAAGACATGAACGCCTTGTTTATTATTGCAGCCGCAATCCTATTACTCGGTCCCTTAATTGCGATTCACGAGTTTGGTCACTACATTGTGGCACGTAAACTGGGCGTTAAAGTACTGGTCTATTCCATTGGTTTTGGACCAACCCTTCTAAAGTGGACTTCCAAAAAATCCGGTATCCAATATCAGCTTTCAGCTTTGCCTTTGGGTGGTTATGTCAAAATGCTGGACGAGCGTGAAGGCAGTGTGGCAGAAGAAGACTTGCCTAAAGCCTTTAACCGTCAGCATCCCTGGAAACGTATTGCCATCGTTGCTGCGGGTCCTCTCATTAACCTGCTTTTAGCTGTTGTCCTGTTTTGGGTACTTTTTTTACCTGCACAGGAACAGCTGAATACTCGTGTAGGTAAGGTTTTACCAAACACACCTGCAGCCGAGGTACAGATGCAGCCGGGCGACAAGATTGTTGCTGTAGATGGTACACAAGTCGAAACTTGGGAAAAACTGAGTTATGCCTTGGTGGATCGTGTGGGTGAAACTGGTGTGGTCTCGATTCAGGCAGACCGTGCGGGTGAAAACAAGATATTCCAGTTACCAATTCAAGACTTTCTTAAAGATCAAAGTCAGTCACCCCTTGATACATTAGGTTTCTTGCCATATCGTCCGGAAATTCCGGCTGTGGTGAGCAAACTGAGTGAAGATGGTGCAGCCATTCGTCAGGGGCTTAAAGAAGGTGACAAGATTCTGGCGATTGATGGTGTACAGATGAAAGACTGGTTCGATGTGGTACAAGTGGTACAGGCATCACCAGAAAAATTACTTAAGATAGATGTATTACGTGGTAATCAGGTCGTGCATCTTCAGGTCATGCCGCAAGGCAAACGTGACAATATGGGGAATGTAACCGGTATGCTCGGAGTTCAAAGCGATCCGGGCAAGGTGACAATTCCTGCTGAATATAAACAGACGATTCACTATACGCCTGTTGAGGCGATGGTGATGGCCTTTGACAAGACAGCACATCTGTCTTCAATGATTCTGAACTCGATCGTCAAAATGGTACGTGGTCTGATTGGTCTGGATAATCTTTCTGGCCCGATTACCATTGCCAAAGTGGCAGGACAAAGCGCGGAAATGGGTTGGGAAACTTTTATTTCCTTTATGGCGCTAATGAGTGTAAGTTTAGGGATATTAAACTTATTGCCAATCCCAATGCTTGATGGCGGACACCTGGTTTATTATTTTATCGAATTAATTCGTGGTAAACCTGTTTCTGAACAAATACAATTGATTGGATTAAAAATTGGTATGGTACTGCTCGGCAGTATGATGCTTTTGGCATTATTTAATGACTTTATGCGTTTATAATAACGTAAATGGAATAATTAACAGCGGAAAAGACTGGCATGCAGCACACACATTTATTTATGCCTTTGGCACTCGTTAGTGCAATGGCAGTAGCACAACAAGTATATGCGGCAGAAGACTTCATTGTACAAGATATAAAATTTGATGGATTGGTACGTTTAACTCCAGAAAATGTGTACGGCTTGGTGCCAATCAACAGTGGTGACCGGGTGAATGATCCGATTATTGCCAATGCGATTCGTAGTTTGTATGCATCTGGACTATTTGATGACATTAAAGCCGTTCAACAGGGCAATACTTTGGTATTCCAGGTCGTAGAACGTCCGGTAATTTCGAAAATTGAGTTGAAAGGCAATAAGCTGATTCCAAAGGAAGCACTGGAAGAAGGCCTGAAAAAAATGGGTCTGGCTGAAGGTGAGGTGCTGAAGAAATCTGCACTGCAAACAGTCGAAACCGAGCTGGAACAGCAATATATGCAGCAAGGTCGTTATGATGCCGATATTACGGTAACAACGACACCGCGACCAAATAACCGCGTTGAAGTGCTGATTGATTTTGTTGAAGGTAAAGCCGCTAAAGTTTTTGATATCAATATTATCGGTAATACTGTTTTTAAAGAATCAGATATCAAACAGGCATTCGCTGTTAAAGAAAGTGGCTGGAGCTCGGTCATTTCGCGTAATGACCGTTATGCACGTGAAAAAATGGCTGCGAGCCTGGAAGCTTTACGTGCGATGTATCTGAACCGTGGTTACATCAACTTCAATATTACCAATTCAAGTCTGAACCTGAGTGAAGATAAAAAGAATGTCTTTATTGAAGTTTCAGTGAATGAAGGCGAACAGTTTAAGTTTGGACAAACCAAATTCCTGGGCGATGCGCTTTATAAACCTGAAGAGCTACAAGCTTTGCAGTTGTATAAAGAAGGTGATACCTACTCTCAGGAACGAGTGAATGCGGTCAAGCAGCTATTGCTACGTAAATATGGTAATGCTGGTTATTACTATGCTGAAGTAAATGTTGTACCTCAAATCAATAACGAAACTAAACAGGTTGACCTGAACTACTATATTAATCCGGGTCAGCAAGTGACTGTACGTCGGATCAACTTCACAGGTAACTCTAAAACTGCCGATGAAGTATTGCGTCGTGAAATGCGCCAGATGGAAAGTGCGCTGGCAAGCAATGAGAAGATTGACCTGTCTAAAGTGCGTTTAGAACGTACTGGTTTCTTTAAAACAGTCGATATCAAACCTGTTCGTATTCCAGGATCACCGGATCAAATTGATTTGAATGTGGCAGTTGAAGAACAGCATTCAGGTACAAGTACTCTAGCTGTTGGTTTCTCTCAAAGTGGTGGTGTAACGTTCCAGGCTGGATTAAGTCAGACTAACTTCCTGGGTACAGGGAACAGCGTTTCGATTGATCTGTCACGTTCTGAAACTCAAGATTATTATAACTTGAGTGTAATGGACCCGTACTTCACGATTGATGGTGTACGTCGCGGTTATAATCTTTACTACCGTAAAACAAAGCTGGATGATGACTATAACGTAAATAACTATGTTACAGACAGCTTGGGTGGTGGTATTAACTTTGGTTATCCAATTGATGAGAACCAGAGTGTAAGCCTGGGTCTGAATATAGACCAGACTGAAGTGACCACAGGGCCATATGTATCTACATATGTGGCTGACTATTTGGAACGTAATGGTGGTAAAGAAACCAAGCGTGGTGACTTCTGTCCAGGTCAGGTTGAATCTGCAACAGGCAACTGTGTAGATGCAAATGGTGCTCCACTTGATACTATTTCATATGGTCAAGAGTTTAAAGGCGATTTCTTGACCTATAACCTGAATCTGGGCTGGTCTTATAATACCTTGAACCGTCCAATGTTCCCGACTACAGGTATGTCACATCGTGTCAATGCAGAAATTGCCTTGCCAGGTAGTGATGTGGAATATCAAAAGCTCACCTATGACGCACAGGCTTTCTTCCCATTAGGCAAAGACTTTGTTCTGCGTGGTTATGGCCGTTTAGGCTATGGTAATGATCTGCCTTTCTATAAGAACTTCTATGCCGGTGGTTATGGTTCGGTACGTGGTTATGAAAACAGTACCTTAGGTCCTAAATATCCAGGCGTATATTTCTCTGACATCGGCCGAACTGATCCATCCCCAGAAGAAGTGGGCGGTAATGCTTTAGTTCAGTTTGGTACTGAGTTAGTTCTGCCTGTTCCATTTAAGGGAGATTGGGCGCGTCAGGTTCGTCCGGTACTTTTTGCTGAAGGTGCTCAAGTATTTGATACTCAGTGTGATGTATCTAATGATAATATTTTCGTGAATGGCAGCTCGATTAGTGGTAAACAGTACTGTAAAGATAACTTTGGTTTCGATGCAGGCAATATGCGTTATAGCGTAGGTGCTGGTTTCACCTGGATTACCATGATTGGTCCATTATCACTGAGCTATGCATACCCGTTGAATGATAAAGACGGTGATGAAACTCAAAATGTTCAGTTTGAAATTGGACGTACTTTCTAAGAAAACTTTGATCTTAAATATAAATTTTGCTCATGAAGCCATCAGGTTTTGTGAGCAAAATTTTTTGAATGGGTAAAAACATGAAAAAAATGATGATGGCAATGGGTATTGCTTTAGCGGGATTAACTTCATTGTCACATGCGGATGATTACGGAATTGTTGATCTGGAAAAAGTGGTACAAAACAGTACCTATTTAAAGCAGCAAAATGCCACTCTGGAAAATGAAATCAAGCCGCAAACCGCACAGATTGCACAGTTTCAAAAAGACCTTGCTGCAATCAAGCAAAAAGGTCAGGCTGCAAAAACACCAGCAGAACGTGAAAAAATAGCCAAAGAATTTGAAGGCAAAGCGACTCAACTGGCAGGGGTGCAGCAACAGGTACAGGCAACCGTGCAAACGCGTATGCAAAGTGTAAATAAGGCTTTTGAAGGAAATTTGAAGCGTGCTGCTGAACAATTACGCCAAGAAAACAAGCTAGATGTGGTTTTAAATAAAAATTCCGTACTTGCTTATGACGCGAAGTATGATTTAACTGATAAAATGATTCAAAAGGTTAATGCAATTAAATAATCGATGAATCATCAAAAACTTCAGTTAGCTGACCTCGCTCGTCTTGTCCAAGGTGAGTATGTAGGTCAGGCAGATTTATGTTTGAGAGGTTTGGCAAGTCTTGAAAATGCAACCTCTCATGACCTTGCATTTGTCAATGCAGATAAATATCTGGAACAGGCAACTCAGAGTAAGGCGGGCGCTTTAATTGTGACTGCTGAATTAAAAGAGCAGCTAACTTCCCAGCAGAACTTCATTGTCGTAGCCAATCCTTATCTGGCTTTTGCAATTCTGACTCACGTTTTTGAGAAAAAACATACGATTCAGGGAATTGAAAGTACCGCACAAATTCATCCATCTGCCATCATTGCTGACAGTGCCTATATTGGCCACTATGCCGTTATTGGTGAGAATTGTGTGGTGGGTGAAAATACGATTATCCAGTCACACGTTCAGATCGATGACCAGGTTGAAATTGGTCGGGACTGTTTTATTGATGCACATGTGACTTTAACAGGTGCTACAAAAATCGGTAATCGTGTTCGGATCCATGCCAATACCGTAATTGGTAGTGAAGGTTTTGGGTTTGCACCTTATCAAGGGAAATGGCATCGAATTGTCCAGTTGGGTTCAGTCCGTATTGCAGATGATGTCCGGATCGGCTCAAACTGTAGTATTGACCGGGGTGCACTGGATGACACAATTCTGGAACAAGGTGTCATTATTGATAATCTTGTGCAAATCGCCCATAACGTCAAGATTGGTGAAAACACTGCGATCGCAGCCAAATGCGGGATTGCCGGTAGTACCACAATTGGCAAAAACTGTATTCTCGCAGGGGCCTGTGGGGTAGCAGGACACCTACATATCACCGATAATGTGACCTTGACAGGAATGTCAATGGTGACAAATAACATTACTGAAGAAGGTACTTATTCTTCAGGCATGGGATTGTTGCCAAATCAGCAATGGAAACGCACAGTGGTTCGCTTAAGACAATTAGCAGATGTGCCATTGACCCAGTTGGTGAAACGATTGGATCATATGCAATCTCAAATTGAGTCCATTGAATCAACATTTAAGTTGCGTAAATAATTATGATGACAGAGTCGAATTTGCCTACATTCACGAAGCCTGAATTGCCAATGAATATTCAAAAGATTCGTGAATATTTGCCCCATCGCTATCCATTTCTGCTGGTTGATCGCGTTGTCGATATTACCGAAAATGGCATTGTTGGTTATAAGAACGTCTCAATTAATGAAGAGTTTCTACAGGGGCATTTTCCGAACTATCCAATCATGCCAGGTGTATTGATCGTAGAGGCATTAGCACAGATCTCAGGTATTCTTGGTTTTGTCATGAATAATGAAACTCCAAAAGAAGGTTCATTATTCCTTTTTGCTGGCGCTGAAAAGGTTCGATTTAAAAAACAAGTGGTTGCTGGCGACCAATTAGTACTTAAATCTGAATTAGTGATGCAAAAACGTGGCATTTATAAATATAATTGTATTGCCACAGTAGATGGCATTGTCGCAACAACCGCGGAAATTATGGTTTCCCATCTGAAAGTCGAGCAGGCATGAGCAATAATCCCCTAATTCATCCAACTGCCATCATTGACGCATCTGCAGTAATTGCTGCAGATGTACAGATTGGCCCTTACTGTATTATTGGGCCAAATGTCACGATTGGTGCTGGTACCAAACTGCATTCACATGTCGTGGTAGGTGGTTTCACACGTATTGGTGAACATAATGAAATTTTTCAGTTCGCCAGCGTCGGTGAAGTCTGCCAGGATCTGAAATATGCAGGTGAGGAAACCTGGCTGGAAATTGGTGATTATAACAAGATTCGTGAACACTGCAGTCTGCACCGCGGTACGGTTCAGGATAAAGGTATTACCAAGATTGGCAGTCATAACCTGTTAATGGTAAATACCCATATTGCACATGACTGTATGGTTGGTGATCATAATATTTTCGCAAATAATGTTGGTGTGGCGGGTCACGTACACGTAGGCGATTATGTCGTGATTGGTGGTAACTCAGGTATTCACCAGTTCTGTAAAATTGACTCTTACAGCATGATTGGGGGCGCTTCACTGATTCTGAAAGATGTTCCTGCCTATGTGATGGTATCGGGTAATCCGGCACATGCATTTGCCATGAATGTTGAAGGCATGCGTCGTAAAGGCTGGTCGAAAGACGTAATTAACGGTTTACGTGAGTCCTTTAAGTTGATTTACAAATCTGGTTTAACGACTCAGGAAGCTATTGAGAAAATCCGTAACGAGATTCTTCCAGAAGTTTCTGAAGCACAACGTCTGATTGATTCACTCGAACAATCCAAGCGTGGCATTGTGCGTTAAGTTATAGAAATGAAAGTAAAATTAAAAAAGACACCTTCGTGGTGTCTTTTTTATGGGACTTTTTATTTACTTCAAAAATTTAACTTCTTCAGCTTTCGGATAATTCTTGAGTAGTTTCGCTTTATATTGTGAAGCAAGAGTAGCGTTCTTTTCTACATCCTTACTAATATTATAAAGCTGATAAAGGGCAGTAGAGGCTTTTGCAGAATTCGGATAGCGGTCAACCACGATCAGATAATTCTTCTTTGCTTCATTAAAATTCGGTGGGTCAATGGACAGGTTAAACTCAGCTAACCAGAAGTGAGCATTGCTGATATAGACACTATTCGGATTATTCTTGATAAAATTCTGCATGGGTGCAATGGCTTTAGCTGCACCACCATTTTTATAGGCATCCAGTGCAATGGTATAAGCCGCTTTTTCCTGCTCACTCGGCTGTTGCGTTGTAGATGCCTGATTAGTGGCTACTGGAGCATTAGAGCTTAAACTGGGAGAAATATCCTGTTGGTTATCCTCCGCGGAGGTATCTTCAGCAGGTTCAATTTTTTGCTGCAATAGTTCCAGACGTTGATCCAGATCGGCATAGCGGTTGGTTAATTCGCTCTTTAATCTCTCGATCTCATTTTCTTGTTCTTCGATTTTTCCACGTAAACTGCGTAGATCATTTTCAAGCTGCTGGTTTTTTTGCATAAGCTGCCAGCTGGTATTGGTCTGAGGTGCATCTGCGCCTGTCGCAATGGCAGATTGAGTGCTGATATTATTTGATTGAGCACCTTGGCTGAGTCCACGTGATTCGATAGGAATCGCAGCAAAAAGAGAGGTTGTACAGAGTGCAGTGAGGGCACACAATACCTGTTTCTTAAACATCATATAAGTTCCATGATTCTTGGCGAGATTATGTATCCGCAGCTCATTTATTCTAAAAGAGATAACCCGTTTATAGCTTCACATTTAAAACGGCATTTTTAGAAATTGCAACAAGGTTTTACAAAGATCATGTGAATTTCGATATTCATGAATTAATTGTGAAGAATATTAAAAAATCAGCATCTTGGGGCATATTGTTTTTAAAATAATCAAACGGATAGCTTATGCCGAAAATTTGAAATACAGCCCTTGCAACTTCAATAAAAATCTCTATACTCTGTTCCTGTAATGGTAGCCCTGCCGGTTACTTCGCAATTGTACTCTATGAACCCCGCCAGGACCGGAAGGTAGCAACGGTAGTAGATCTATGATGTGCCGGAGCTTTGCTGGTAGGGTTGCCACCAGATTTATAATTATAAAATTTCTCTATTCTCTCTTTATTTTTCAATCTTAATCTTCATTGTTTTCCCTTTCTTTAATGTTTACTTTTAAATTTCTATCTAATGCCGCTTCCTTGGATACTTGAATTGTTTGGAACATTGAAATTCAATCATGAAAATAGATTATCTTAATTTGAGCTTTTGAAAGCTTTTTGTTGTTCGGGATTAATTGTAAATTAAGGGAAACTATTTAAGTTAAGCAGGATGGCAAAGAGGAAAATAAAAAAATAGCCTAAGCATATTTTTCACAAATACAAAAGAATTAATCTTCGGCTTTGCGGCTAATCGCTTTCATGATCGCATCCATTTCAAAACCACGATACATTAGAAAACGGATCTGTTTGGCTTTAAGTTTTGGGTCTTTCGTCACTTCTGGACCATATTTTCTAAGCTTCAGTTCATAAGCCTGTTGTACCCAGTCCGTTTCTTTTAGTTCTTCACTGATCAGGGCAGTATCAATTTTTTTGCTTTTCAGCTTCATTTTAATCTGATTGGGACCTTTGCCTTTACGCTTTTGGCTCGACAACATGATTTCAGCAACACGCTGGTCACTTTGATAGTTTTCTCTAGATAGCTCTTCAACCAAAGTGACCACATCATTACGATCTTCTGCATAAAGCGCCAGTTTTTCAATGAGTTCAGCCTTGGAGTATTCCTTGCGAGTCAGTACAGCAAAGGCGTAAGAACGCAAACGCGAGCCGGTTAGACCGGGTTTCTTTTGCTCTTTATCGGAGTTACCAAATAAGCTGTCTTCCGGATCAAATTCTGGCAAAGCCTGTGACTCAACAGGTGAAGAAGTGGCTGAATCTTCAGCATCACCAAACTGCTGTTTAATCGCGTCATAGTCCAAAAGTTTGCTGAATTTTGCGTCTGACATATTGATCTCGATAAAAATATCTATTCCATAATAACAAAAACGCCCCGTAGGGCGCTCTGCTATGACGTTCAAGGATTATGCATCCAGAAAGTCTGCTGGTTCTTCTTCGTCTTTATCTTCGACTACTTTGCCTGTAGTAAGCAGTTGCTCACGGATTAGTTTTTCAATAGTATCCGCCAGCTCTTTGTGTTCTTCAAGATAACGGATGGTATTGTTTTTACCTTGGCCAATCTTGTCGCCTTGATATGAATACCATGCACCCGCTTTTTGAACGATTTCTTGCTGTACTGCAAGGTCAATCAGTTCACCAAGATGGTTAACACCTTTGCCATACAGAATCTGGAACAGAGCTTCTCTGAATGGTGGCGCCATTTTGTTTTTCACAACTTTGACTTTGGTTTCAGAACCTACAATCTCGTCGCCTTCTTTCACCTGACCGATACGGCGGATATCCAGACGTACAGAAGCGTAGAATTTCAGTGCATTACCACCAGTAGTTGTTTCTGGGCTACCGAACATTACACCAATCTTCATACGGATCTGGTTAATGAAAATCACCATACAGTTTGAACGCTTGGCATTACCGGTAATTTTACGCAGTGCCTGGCTCATCAAACGTGCTTGCAGACCCATATGTGAGTCACCCATTTCGCCTTCAATCTCGGCGCGAGGCGTCAATGCAGCAACAGAGTCGACTACAATCAGGTCAATTGCGCCAGAACGTACCAGCATGTCAGCGATTTCAAGTGCCTGTTCACCGTTGTCTGGCTGAGAAACCAGCAGGTTATCAATATCTACACCGAGTTTACGGGCATATTGAGGATCAAGCGCGTGCTCGGCATCGATGAATGCACATGTACCGCCAGCTTTTTGACATTCAGCAATCGCTTGCAATGTCATTGTGGTCTTACCTGAAGATTCAGGACCATAAATCTCGATAATACGGCCTTTCGGTAAACCACCAATACCCAGTGCGATATCAAGCGTTAAAGAACCTGTAGATACAGCTTCAACTGCTTGCACGGTATTGTCACCAAGACGCATCACTGTGTTTTTACCAAACTGTTTTTCAATCTGGCTTAAGGCAGCATTGAGCGCCTTGTTTTTATTCTCATCCATCTTACAACCTCAATACGATGTCACAAACTTAGTACTCAAGTGGATGTCTTACATTAGAGCTTCGTTCCACAGGAATATAGTGACAGAAATTTCCCTTGTGTTCTATAAAATCCAGCAGTGTTACGACACATGCTGACGCTTGAATTTAATCATCATTATATGACCAATGTTGATCAAAGTTCTGACTATTTTCATTCTTGAATCGACTGATGTCTCGACGATCTTTTTTGCTTGGCCGATGATCGGGACGCGCTAGATTATGCAACTTTCTTTGTGATGCAATCAATTCCCGGCGAGCGATACTGACTTCAGTTTCTTCATACAGTTTCTGTGCCACAGGTGCAGGACCACGAACATCAGAAAGTTCTTTTACAACTACGGTTTTTTTGTCGATACCTTGCTGAATCGTCAACTCCATACCCACACGGACTTCGCGAGATACTTTTACACGCTCACCATTATGATGGACTTTACCGCCCTCAATAGCATTCTTGGCAATGGAACGGGTTTTAAAAAAACGTGCCGCCCACAGCCATTTATCTATACGCATGCCTACCGCATCTTCGGGTAAAGACGATTTACGCATATTGCTTGTTTACCTCAGACTGATTTAAATGAGTGATTAAATCTGTTAATTGGTGCAGCATCGGGTAATTACAAGTCTGGCGTGCAACTTTACTGGAAGATGGTTGCTGGATACAGAACAGGTTCTGGATGCCATAAGCCTTGGCACCATTCAGGACTTTTTCGGTATCATCAATAAAATAGACCTGCTCAGGATCAAAGGGGTGCAAAGCATTCAGACCTTGCCAGAATTCTACAAATTCCTTGGCATGTCCAATGCTTTCCGAGCTGACAATCACATCAAAATAATCTTTGAGATTCAGATGATCCAGTTTGAAGGCGAGTCCTGCACAGTCGGCATTGGTGGCAAGCCAGATGGGATAGCCATTATTTTTAAGATAATCGAGTAATTCGAGGCAATAAGGGCGTAAGCTAACCTTATCTTTATGCTCGATTTGCATGGCCAGAACGTCGACTTCGACTTTAGCCGTCCAGAAGCGAGAAGAGTACCAGTTTAGGGTATGATTATGTTGCTGATAGAATGCATAAAGCGTTTCGCGGCTCTGTTCCAGACTACAGCCATGTGTTTCAGCATAACGGACCGGTAATAACTCGTTCCAGATGAAATCATCGTAGGCAAGATCAAGTAAAGTTCCGTCCATATCAAAAATGACAGGCGGTTTTTCTGAGCAATTCGACATATAAGGTTTTCTATGTTTAAAGCGACAATAGCACCACAAGATCCGATGATTTTGCAGTTTGTGCCCATTTTGACACAGGCCTGTGAAATTTTGCGAGAAGAATATCAGCGTTATTGTTCAGGTGCTGCGTTTGATATTGTCAAGAAAAGTGATGATTCTCCTGTGACCCAGGCAGACTATCGGGTGAATAGTTATTTAACCCAAGCTTTAGCGGAAATCTCAGAATTGCCTTTATTGTCAGAAGAGGGGCAGCAGGATCAGCGTCATGCCTGGACAGATTTCTGGTTACTTGATCCTCTGGATGGCACTAAAGAGTTTTTGCATCAGCGCCCAGAATTCACGATTAATCTCAGTCTGGTCAGAAGCAGTCTGACTACCTTTGCTATTTTGGCGGTTCCTGCGCAGCAGCTAATTTATTTCTGCCCAGAACAGGGCATGCCTTTAAAATACGATATTCAGAATCAGGCATGGTTTGGTTATGAAGCAGCTATAAATCATCAGGATGTCTTTGTCGGTCTGAGTCAGAGCAGCCAGCAAAAACCTAAATATGTCGAGTATCTGCAAAGCCTGGCTAAACTTAGCGCGTACACCGAGTTCAAGGCAGGAAGTGCCTATAAATTCTGCATGTTTCTTGAAGACTGGGTAGATATTTATCCTCGTTTCCATCCAACCTCGGAATGGGACACCAGTGCCGGTCAATGCATGCTCGAGCGAATTGGTGGAGGGTTGGTTGATCTGGAAGGTCGGCCATTCATCTACAATCAGCGCAAGACCTTACTGAATGGCGGATTTATCGCCTATAAGAATGAAGCTATGAAAATACTAGCCTTACAGGCACTGGCGGACATGCAAGACAATGATTGAGCTCATAGCCGTTCATGGTATAGTGAGGAAGATTCCGTTGATAGATCAGTTGGCAAGATTGTGGCATTAAAACTGCTTCCACCAAGTATGCTCAGTGCAATAGATTTATTGCCTGATACCAAGACACCTGTGACTCTGTTTACGCGGCATTCTCTGCGTGAAGATGTCGCTGGTCAGGGACTGGCAGGTTATGATTTGCAGTTGACGCCGCAAGGACGTGATCTGGCGCAGGAATGGGGCGCTTATCTGGTCAATCAGACAGATCGGCATATCCAGCATTGTATATCGAGTCCGATTCAGCGCTGTGTAGATACCGCAGCATTGATGATCGAGGGGGCAGATGCAACGGATAAAGCACCGCATACCCATAAGATTGAAATCGTTGAACAGGGTTTGCTAGTTGAGCCAGGCAGCTTTGTACTGGATATTCAAAAAGCAGGGCCATATTTCAAAAAACAGGGGGCATTGGGCTTTATCAATAGCTTCGTCAATAATGCCTTGCCCGGAATGAAACATCCCATTAATGGCGTAGTGGATGTACTGGAATTAATTTACAACACTCATCCGAAAACGCTGTATGGACTCAGTCTGGCGGTCAGTCATGACACCATTCTGGCAGCGATGATTGCAGTGATGTCTGGGCATCAGGAAGTCAGTCGTGAAGACTGGCCGAAAATGATGGAAGGTCTGTTTGTCTGGTTTGAAGGCGATGTATTTGAGGAATCTAAACTAAAATGGATCTGGCGGGGCAAAGTGCATGAGCTGGATATTTCCCAATTTCAGAATGCCGAATTAAAGGTAAATAAATAATTCAAAGGCTCAATCATTTAGGTTGAGCTTTTTTACATTTATCGTATGAAAGTGAAATAGAGTAATGATGAAATATCACTATGCTGATATTTAAACCAATTTTGGAAGCATAGGAGTCATCATGAAAATAATCACAATTTTAAGTCTGGTCGTTATGCTGGGATTAACTGCCTGTCAGCGTGATACAGACAATGCGCAGCAAGATCAGACCACAACACCTCATTCTATGGATAAGGATGAATAGTTTATTCTGTTTTTGTCTAAGTAAAAGATTTCTATGACTAGAATTGGGAATAATCTGGTATTCATCATTCTTTATTGTTGATTTGGTATTAAATTTCAGGCACAAAAAAAGCCCTAAAAGGGCTTCTTTTGATTTGCGATTAGTTAGAAGCTAATGCTTTAACTTGCGCGTTCAAACGGCTCTTATGACGAGCTGCTTTATTTTTATGGATGATACCTTTGTCAGCCATACGGTCGATTACTGGAACAGCTTTTTTGTAAGCTTCAGTAGCAACAGCATAGTCGCCAGCAGCAATAGCAGCTACTGTACGTTTAAGATATGTACGAACCATAGAACGCAAGCTTGCGTTGTGTTTGCGTGCTTTAACGTTTTGACGAGCACGTTTTTTTGCTTGAGCAGAGTTTGCCACTCGTGCACTCCTTGAAATAGATTGGTCTGGGCGGGCTGAAACTCAACTGAAAACCACATCAGAAGAACTATCACCAGCCCGTAAACAAGTGCCATATTTTGAGGAAACTATGGGCTTAAGTCAAGTCTTGACATGCTTTGACAACATTTTAGTTGCAGAAAAATTCTAAAGAAAACGTTAGATTAGTATCTAAGCAGGGAGATCGTACAAAAAATGACTAAAACCATTACATATCCTATCGTGATTGGCGCTACAGGCTTGGTCGGAAAGACTTTGGTACAACAGCTGGTAAATGAACCTAGTTGTAAGCGTATTAGCGTCATCGTGCGTAAACATCAACCAGAATTTGAACAGTGGCACAAGGTCAAGCAGGTGGTCGTTGAGGATTTCTTAATGCTCAATGATCAGGATGTCAGTGGCCATACTCATGCCTTTAGCTGTCTGGGTACCACGCTAAAGAAAGCCGGCTCCAAAGAAGCTTTTTATAATACCGATTACACCATCAACGCCCATTTTGCCGAACTAGTGCAGCAAACGGATGCTCATTATCTGTTGATTAGTGCGATGGGTGCCAATTCAAAATCCAGACTGTTCTATAACCGGGTAAAGGGTGAATTAGAGGATTATATCCAGACCTTGTCTCTGGAGCGTATCAGCTTGTTCCGACCCTCTTTGTTGATTGGTGAGCGAGATCATCAGCGTTTACTGGAAGACGCGGCACAGAACCTGTTTGACAAGTTTTCGCATTTCATCCCCGATTCTTTTAAATACAAGCCAGTGACAGCAGAGCAGGTGGCTCATACTATGGTATATGCAGCGCTGAATCAGACTGTGAAATTTGAAATTTATGATAATTTAGCCATACAAAAAATGAAATGAGGGTAAAAAATCGTGTCCAGCGTACCATTTGTAACTTGTGACCTGCTTGATGACAATCCGGATAAAAACTTGCAGGTGGTCACCCCATGCCTGGATGGCAAATTCTTTAGAAGCTATGGTGCACGTAAAAGCTTTGGCGGCCAGATTGTGACCGTAAAATGTTTTGAAGATAACTCTCGAGTAAAAGAGTTATTGGCGACAGATGGTACCGGCAAGGTTCTGGTTGTAGATGGTGGTGCTTCGATGCGTTGTGCATTGATGGGTGACCTGATTGCTGAGTCTGCGGTGAAAAACCACTGGAATGGTGTAATTATCTACGGCTGTGTCCGTGATGTCGATGCGATTGCTGAGCTTGATCTTGGTGTACATGCTTTAGCTTCTATTCCTCAAAAGAGCAACCGTAAGGGGATTGGTGAGGTAGATGTGCCGCTTTATTTTGGTGGCGTGACCTTTAAATCAGGCGAGTATGTCTATGCTGATAACAACGGCATTGTCCTGTCCAAAGAGCAACTGGTGGACTAATTCCGGTTATTGAAAATATACAAAAACAAGCTATACCGTGGAAGTCAGGCAGTTTAGATTGCTGCTTTCACGGTTTGAAAATAATAAAGAGGACAGACGATATGTTAGGCCATCAGATTAAAGTAGCACAGGCATTGGCATCCGCATTTCTGGAAGGTGGACGTGGTACCACTGGAACACCATTTCCGAATCAGCCTGAAAAGCCTCTCAAGCTTTATGAATATGAAGGATCGCCATTCTGTCGTCGTGTCCGTGAGGTCATGACTTTACTGAATCTCGATTATGAAGTGTATCCGTGCCCACGAGGCGGTAAACGCTTTCGTCCCGAAGTGAAACAGCAAGGTGGCAAACTTCAGTTTCCATTTTTAGTAGATGAAAATACCGGAGATAAGCTATACGAATCTCAGGATATTATTCATCACCTGTTTAAGCATTATGGCAAGACAGGTAAGACTCCAGCCAAATATTCAAATTATCCAAAAGTGCCGGTTGCTGCCATTGCAGGTACGATGGTGAATGGTCTACGTGGTGGCATGGCTAAACCGTTGTCGAAGAATAGCCCTGCGCCTGAACAGCTTCTTGAGCTGTGGGGCTTTGAAGCCAGTCCATATACCCGTATTGTCCGTGGCGTATTGTCTGAACTGGAAATCCCTTACATCTATCATAATGTGGCAAAAGAACGTTGGCAGGATCAAGGTCTGGCAAAACTGCGTTTAAAACCGGGGAAATATGAACCTTTACCGGGTGGTAAGCGTGAACAGGTCTTAAAAGTAATGGGAGATAATATTCAGGTTCCTTATCTGGTTGACCCAAATACCAATACAAAAATGTTTGAGTCCAAAGATATTGTGGAGTATTTGAAGCAGCAATATGGTCCTGAGAAGAAAAGCAAAAAATAAACTGCTCCTAATATTTGGAAGATAAAAAATTGCCATCTGAAAATAGATGGCATTTTTATGGTTTATAAATTTAAATTTTCCAAGAACAAGAACTCTGCTTTCAAAATTATTCATACTTAGAGCTACTCACAATAAAGTTAAAAAAACTCATGATTTTTCTTCTTTTTTTGTTTATATTTTAATTTCAATGGGGTGATAAGAATAACGATAAGGGGTGTGCTTATGACAGCACAAGACGCCGTGCTACCGGTACCTGTATTAATTGTTGAAGACGAATATGTCATTCAGTGCCGTTTAAAGAACATA
The DNA here is from genome assembly GCF_013419905.1 of Acinetobacter sp. YH12046. Lineage (NCBI taxonomy): Bacteria > Pseudomonadati > Pseudomonadota > Gammaproteobacteria > Moraxellales > Moraxellaceae > Acinetobacter > Acinetobacter sp. YH12046. Next base: position 181,412 of record NZ_VOZF01000002.1, on the reverse strand, counting down.
TTGAAGGATCTGGGGTATAGTGATGAGGTATTGCTATTCGCCAATAATGTCAGGGAAGCCGAATATCTTCTGCAGCAAGAACCGTTCTGTTTAGCACTGATTGATCTTGGATTGCCAGATGGAAATGGCATTTCCATTATTGAAAAAATACATGAGCTCGGTTCACAAACTTTGATACTCGTCGTATCCGCTTGGAGTACTCAGGACAGTCTGCTAAAAGCAATTAAAGCAGGAGCAACTGGTTATGTACTCAAGGAACGTGATGATACAGAAGTAAGTCTGGCAATTCGTAGTATTTTGCGTGGCGGCGCACCCATTGATCCTTTTATTGCACGGGAAATTCTCAAGCAGATTTCCAGTTCAGAGCCATCTTCCTCTTTGGAGCAGATCGTACTTGATCCTGAACAGGAAAGCTTGACTCAACGGGAAAAAGAAATTCTTTCATTGGTGGCACAGGGGCTCAGCAATCGTGAAATTGCTGATGAACTCTGCGTGTCACGTTATACCGTTGAAAGTCATATCAAGCATATTTACCGCAAACTCTCTGTTAGCAAGCGGACCAAAGCAGTCAGCACCGCCCGGCATTTAGGTATTCTTTAGTGCGAATGCTGTCTGTTAGCAAGATGTTTGGGCAAAGACTAAGGCTCTTCGCTCTATTAATGATAGGGAGCTGGCTGAGCCTATTCTCTTGCATCAGCTTGGCACAGAATAATTTTCAGATTAACGAGCTTTGTCAGGTGAACATTGAACAGCAACAAAAAGTTCAAGTCCCAAGTCATCTCGAAATTCCGGAGGCGGGCTGGCAACCTGTAACATTACCGGATAACTGGAAAAATAACTGGCCGAAATATAATGGGGGTGCCTGGTATAAAATTCGCTGGGGTTGGTCTTGTCAGGACAATATACGTCTCGCTGAACCCATTGTTTTTGGTATTGATTATCTGAACTCTGCTGGAGCTGTTTTCCTGAATGATGATCTGCTGTGGTCGGATCAAAACCTGCAAGAGCCTTTGTCTAAAAGCTGGAATGTACCACGTTACTGGATTTTGCCCATTGCGGGCTTGAAGCAGACAGACAATGAACTGCTGATTTATGTACGAGGCTATAGTTTCCAGGGTGCAGGGCTTGGCAGAATTGAATTTCACAACATCATGGCCAATGACCAGCATTACTCAAAAAAGATCTGGGATCGCCGTACGCTCTTTCAGATCAATATGATTCTATCCGGTACGATTGGAGTCATTAGCCTGATTATCTGGCTATTCCGACGTTCAGAAACCACTTTTGGCTGGCTGGCGTTGAGTTCATTATTGTGGATTCTGTTTATCTCCAATGTATTAACCACAGAGAATTTTCCTTTTCCCTCCAGTATATGGGCCGGTAAAGCCAATCTGATTTTCTTTATCCTCTATATGCACTGTTTTTGTCTGTATCTAATTCGGTTCTTGAAGCAGAAATTTCAGCGTTTGGAGCGGGGACTTATCGGGGTGACTGCTTTATTCAGTCTATTCATCATAGCCAGTTCTTTAGATCATTTAGAAGCAGTGCTAAGTGTTGCTTTTGTCTGCTATGTGCTGCTTTATATTAGTTGTGTCATCTATGTTAGCTACTGGGCAATTAAAACTCGAAATGGCGAATATCTGTTTCTGATGCTTTGTCTGTGGGGAATTTTGCTGTGTGTCATTATAGATCTGATTATTCTGGGGCGAACGGCGGTTAGTGAATTCTCACCTTTATCACCTTATACATCACCGATTATTATTCTGTTTGTTGTGCTAATTATGGGGACACGACTGAATCGTAATATTAAAAAAATCGAAAAATTTAATACGCAGCTGGAATCCAAAGTACGGCAAGTCAGTGCAGATCTAAATAAAAGCCTGAGTGATCAGCATAAGCTGGAACTGGATAATGTGCGTTTGCAGGAACGGATTAATCTGTCACATGAACTGCATGATGGACTAGGTGGCTCGATTGTGCGTTCCATGATTCTGGTGGATCAAAGTACCGAAAACATTTCCAATCGACAGTTTTTATCTATGCTGAAGCTGCTTAGGGATGACCTGCGTCAAATCATCGATAGCGGTTCTTCTATTGACAATAAAGTGCCTGAAACGCCAGTGATCTGGATTGCGCCAGTACGTTACCGATTTACTCAATTGCTGGAAGAAATAGATATCGCCGTAGAATGGTCATTTCCTAAAGTCTGGCAGCGTGAACCTACGGCTTTACAATGTCTGACCCTGATCCGTGTGGTAGAAGAAAGCTTGACCAATACTATCAAGCATAGTCAGGCCACAAAAGTGAGTGTGAGTATGGAATATACACAACCACATCAACTGACTTTAAAAATTCAGGACAATGGTATCGGTTTTAATCCGGAGATGGTGCAGAAAAATGGCATGAGCATTGGTATGCGCAGTATGAAAATGCGTATTGAACGCATGGGTGGAATGCTGGATATTCAGTCTGCGAAAGGCGATACTTGCGTACACGTGGTGATGGAACTCTATCAGCCTTAATCATCTCAAAATTATACATACATAAAAAAGAAGGATCATATGATCCTCTTTTTTTATAGACTTAAAATGACCGAGATATAAAAACTTACTCTTCTTCAGCCGGTGGCACTAGCATCAGTACAGAATCATTCAATAGCTCAGCAACATCCTCCAGTATATCTTCGTCAGCGAAATCTTCATCCAATAAGACACGCGCACCATCAGCAATCTGCTTCAGTTTTGAAGTAAATGCTTCAGAAATACAGATTCCCTCACCATTGGCCCAGAATAAGGTTTCACCATCTTCTTCTGTATAGAGTAAGCGTGAAGCGGGTTCAAGCATCAGGCTATAGCCCTGATCAAGTGCTTCTTCCAGATCACCTGTACCAATTTCTTCAGCTTCCGGAATATTCTCTTCATATTTTGGTTCTGACATCAGGCTCATGATGGCATCTTCAAGCACATTGGAGTTATGCAACTGCTCCATGATTTTGCCTTTCAGATATTCAAGTTCATTGCCTGTGACTTCACCCGCAGCACTGATATGATCGCGAATGATGTCAGTCAATGGATTGCGTAAGACTTCATTTTCCGAAAATTTATCGCCTACACGGTCCATCATGTCACTGACATTTGGCATACGGAAACCAAAAGAGAAAGTCAGACAGTCATCTTCTGCTACGCCGTAATGAGACAGACCGGGTGGAATATACAGCAAATCACCGGGTGCAAGGACTTCATCAAAATTCACATCCATTTCTGGCAATAATTTTAATGGCTGCCCCGGTACAAGTTCGGTCTCAGCATCACACATTTGCCCCAGTTGCCAGCGGCGATGACCATAGCCTTGAACCAGAAAAACATCATAAAAGTCGAAATGTTGACCGACTGAACCGCCTTGAGGTGCATAAGACACCATGATGTCATCACGACGCCATTGAGGGATAAAGGCAAACTTTTTCCAGAGTTCAGACAGGTCGAAAGAATAGTGATCCACAGCCTGAACCAGTAAAGTCCAAAGCTTAGGCATCTTCTGGAAGTCAGCTTTTAATAAAGGAGATGTCTTGACCGACCACTGATTTGGATCACGATCTTTCTGCTTGATCAGACGTGCAGTGACATTTTCTTCAAGTGCTAGCTCCATCACATCATCAGGCTCTAGCAGGCCTGCGATTTCAGGCATGGCATTACGTACCAGCAGCGGTTTTTTTTGCCAGTATTCGGCAAGGAATTGTTCAGCGGTAATACCGCCTAAAACGTCTAGAGGTAGGGACATAAATAAAGCCTAAAATAAAGGAGATTAAGGAACTAAAATCTTTAGCTCACGAAGAATATTACATAGCTGAATCATTGGCATACCCATCAGGGTAGTTTGATCCTGACCGATCATGGTTTCAAACAGACTAATCCCAAGGCTTTCACATTTAAAACTACCGGCACAATGCAGCGGCTGTTCGATCTCTACATAACGCTCAATTTCCGCTTGAGACAGTTTGCGGAATTTGACTTTGTAATGTTCTACCAGCGTACGTTCAAAACCGGTAGATTTCTGCTGAACGCTGAGCGCTGTACTGAAATACACAATCTTGTCCGAATTGGCCTGCAGCTGGCGAATGGCCTTTTCTATTGTTAAAGGCTTACCCATAAAGATATCTGGTGCGCCTTCACGCCAGGCTACCTGATCAGAACCAATTACAATCGCATCAGGATGTAGCTCAGCGATATGACGAGCTTTTTCAAAAGCCAGGCGTTTGGCTAATTCATCCGCATGATTTTCACCTTGGGGTGATTCATCTATGTCCGGGACGACCGATACGTAATCAAGACGTAGACGGTTCATCAGTTCTTTACGGGTCTGGCTTGAAGAAGCCAAGATGATTTTTGCGGTATTCATTAGACAGCGTATTCTTCTAAAATATGGAGAGGAACGTAAGCAAGGACAGCTTTGTGACAGGCTTGCAGCTTGATCGGTGGCGCTTGTCCAGCTTCATAAGCTTCTACCCAGCGTGTAACGCAGATACACCAGAAATCACCAGGTTGCAGTCCAGGAAATCCCAGTTCTGGTAATGGTGTAATCAGGTCATTGCCCACTTTCTGGGAAAAATTCAGAAATTCAGAGGTCATCTGTGCACAGACAGTGTGCTGTCCCAGATCGGTAGGTGCGGTATGGCAAAAGCCATTACGGAAATACCCAGTAATGGGATCAAAACAACAGCTTGCCAAAGGCTCGCCCAGAACATTAAGACGGTTAAGATTAGGATCAGGATGTATCGACATAGGTACTGAATCTGGAAGAAGCTTTTTTCTATCATAACAAAACTTTGGCATTCATAATGTTTTCTGCAAAAGATGCTAACCTTTTTCTGCATAATCATTTAAAATCGCCTCGTTTTTAATATCTATAAAGAGAGCTCTACAATGAACTTTCAGCGTATGACTGACCTTGACCTGACGGGTAAACGTGTTCTGATCCGTGAAGATTTAAATGTACCGGTTAAAAATGGTGTAATCACTAGCGATGCGCGTCTACGTGCTGCATTACCAACAATTAAAGCTGCAGTAGAAAAGGGCGCGGCTGTCATGGTGTATTCACACCTTGGTCGTCCAGTTGAAGGTGAGCCGAAGGCTGAACAGTCTCTTGCGCCTGTAGCAGCTTATCTGACTGAAGCATTGGGTCAGGAAGTAAAACTTTTCACAGACTATCTGGACGGTGTTGAAGTTCAGCCGGGTCAAGTGGTTTTACTGGAAAACTGCCGCTTCAACGTAGGTGAAAAGAAGAATAATCCTGAACTTGCAGCAAAATATGCAGCACTTTGCGACGTATTTGTGATGGATGCATTTGGTACTGCACACCGTGCAGAAGCATCAACTGAAGGTGTCGCTCGTTTAGCTAAAGTAGCAGCAGCAGGTCCTTTATTGGCAGCTGAACTGGATGCATTGGGTCGTGCATTGAAAACGCCTGAAAAACCAATGGTTGCGATCGTTGCGGGTTCTAAGGTTTCTACCAAGCTTGATGTTTTGACTTCATTGTCTGATATCTGTGATCAATTGATCGTTGGTGGTGGTATCGCAAATACGTTCCTTGCAGCTGCTGGTTACAATGTAGGTAAATCACTGTGTGAAAATGACCTGATCGATACAGCGAAAGCGATTGCAGCAAAAGTTTCAGTTCCGCTTCCAACTGATGTTGTGGTTGCTGATGCATCTGAAATCAACTTTGATGACTTCCTGGGTTCATTAGCTGCAGCGAAAGCGACTGTGAAGAAAGTTGAAGATGTTGCAGACAATGACATGATCCTTGACGTGGGTCCAGAAACTGCAAAAGCATTTGCTGAAATCCTGAAAACGTCTAAAACAATCCTTTGGAATGGTCCAGTCGGCGTATTCGAAGTAGATCAGTTCGGTGAAGGTACTAAAGCACTGTCTTTAGCAATTGCTGAATCTGAAGGCTTCTCGATTGCTGGTGGTGGCGATACTTTAGCTGCAATCGACAAATACGAAGTTGCTGACAAAATTGGCTACATCTCGACTGGTGGCGGTGCATTCCTTGAATTCGTTGAAGGCAAAACACTTCCTGCAGTTGCGGTATTGTTAGAGCGTGCTTAATCGCATGCCCTAATGTAAAAAGCTGGCTTGATGCCAGCTTTTTTTATTTTTATCGCTTATTTATTCCAGATCTGTTCATCAATGATTCATTAAAGTGCAATAAAGCTGTCATAAGATGCAGACAATAGAGTATGAAGATGAGATCTTTTGATGAAACAGCACCTCACTTTAGCTGCATTGCTGGCAGCATCTTTTATTTTTACTGCCTGTACCCAGCAGGAAAATACACCGGCAGAGAACGTAGAAAATACAACAGCTGTAAATGAAGAGAGCATTAGTCCGGAACAGCAAGCCGCAATTGATGCGATTGATAAACCGGTTCTGGATGAAAAAAATACAGATGTTCCGGCTGAAATTGCCAATGCACCTGCAGATGCCGCAACTGTAGATCAATCTGTATCAGGTGCTTCTGAGCCTATGACACCTTAACTCAGACTATGCAAGTAAAAATCCCTGCTTTTGCAGGGATTTTTTATAAAATATTGTATTTTTTGGCTGTATTGCAATAGTTGAACATGTAGAATATGGCCCATTACCTGGGAGGATATTATGGCTCTTATTTCGATGCGCCAGCTCTTGGATCACGCCGGCGAACATGCTTACGGCGTACCAGCGTTTAACGTAAACAACTTAGAACAAATGCGCGCAATCATGCTCGCAGCAGATGCAACGAATTCACCTGTGATCGTGCAGGCATCTGCAGGTGCTCGCAAATATGCAGGTGCACCATTCTTACGTCACCTTATCTTGGCTGCAGTTGAAGAATGGCCACATATTCCAGTGGTAATGCACCAGGATCATGGTACTAGCCCTGACGTATGTCAACGTTCAATCCAGTTAGGCTTTACTTCAGTTATGATGGACGGTTCACTGGGTGAAGATGGTAAAACACCAACTTCATACGAATACAACGTTGATGTGACTCGCCGTACTGTACAAATGGCACATGCATGTGGCGTTTCAGTAGAAGGTGAAATCGGCTGTCTGGGTAGCCTTGAAACAGGTATGGCAGGCGAAGAGGATGGTGTAGGCGCTGAAGGCGTACTTGACCATTCTCAACTGCTAACTTCAGTTGAAGAAGCTCGTCAATTCGTTGCAGATACCAATGTTGACGCATTAGCCATTGCTGTGGGTACTTCTCACGGTGCATACAAGTTTACTCGTCCACCTACAGGCGATATTCTTGCAATTGACCGCATTAAAGAAATTCATGAAGCACTGCCAAATACTCACCTTGTAATGCACGGTTCAAGCTCTGTGCCACAAGAATGGCTGGCTGTGATTAATCAGTATGGCGGCGACATCAAAGAAACTTATGGTGTTCCTGTTGAGCAACTGGTTGAAGCGATCAAACACGGTGTTCGTAAAATCAACATCGATACTGACTTGCGTTTAGCGTCTACAGGTGCAATGCGCCGTATGATGGCTGAAAAACCAAGCGAATTCGATCCACGTAAATTCTTCAGCGCAACTGTAGATGCAATGAAGCAAATCTGTATCGACCGTTATGAAGCATTTGGTACTGCAGGTAATGCAGACAAGATTCGCCCAATCTCTTTAGAGAAAATGGTTGAGCGTTATAAATAATTCCTTGTGAATAATTTATAAGAAGAGCCCACAGCGAATGTGGGCTTTTTTATATTTAAATAAAGATGAAGAATAAGAGCAGCATATGGAACTGATTTTTATTGCAGCATTATGTAGTGTTGCAGTCTCGATACTCTTAAAAATTGCTAAAAATAGAGGCTTGAGCCCCATCCACATGATTAGCTGGAATTATGTTACAGCCAGCGTATTGTGTTTTTTCTGGTTCAAGCCAGACATCCAGCATATTTCCATGAGTCAGACTCCATGGCTACTGATTCTGGCGCTTGGCGTTTTATTGCCGAGCGTATTTCTATTTCTGGCCAAGTCATTACAGACAGCAGGAATCTTAAAAACTGAAATTGCCCAGCGATTATCGGTTGTACTATCACTGGCCGCTGCTTATTTCATTTTTCAGGAACAATTTAACCAGCTCAAGATGCTGGGTATTGTCTTAGGCATAAGTTCCGTACTGTGCATTCTATTCTCACACCGTCAGGCATCAGAAAGCTCCAGGCAGGGAATGTTTTTTCTGGGTCTGGTGTGGTTTGGTTATGCACTGATTGATGTCTTGTTGAAATATACCACCAGCCTTGGTCTACAATTTGCTGTGGCACTGAACTTGATGTTTATCTGCGCCATGATTCTGTCGATGATCTATCTGCTGCTGCAATATCGTCATCTGGGTTCTGGCAAGGATATTGGTTTCGGTCTGTTATTGGGTGCGTTGAACTTTGCCAATATTGCTTTTTACGTCAAAGCACACATGATGCTCAAAGATACGCCAGCGATTGTATTTGCGGGCATGAATATTCTGGTGGTGATTTTTGGTGTGATTGCAGGATTGTTCATCTTTAAAGAACGACTCAAACCTGCAAGTGTGATCGGGTTGATTCTAGGTGTGATTAGTGTTGTTTGCCTAGCATATGCAATGTCTGTTTAACATAGGAAGATGCAAATTCAAGCGGATAACGTAACAGGTCTTCTTTTTCAGCCCGTCCAAGCAATAAGCCTGCCTGTTTGCAGTCTGGACAATGCGGATAACGATGCTGGGCATTAGCATAGTGATGTAAATAGATCTTATCGCAGTGTTTGCATTCGAATTTTAAAGAGCTGGATGGTAAAACAGACATGGGTACCTCTAATTGTTATTCTAGTTGGATGTTTGGAGAATAAAGCAAAAATTAGGCCCGAATTGACAAGAAAAGGGGCACTAGACCCCTTTTATACCATAAAATGCTTACAGTTTGGTGAAAATATCTTCAGCTTGCAGACGAGATTTAGGCAATTTGGCATTGAAATCATTTTCACTGCGATAACCTAAAGTAAGCAGTACTGATGGAATCAGGCCTTGTTCAGCTAACTGTAATTCCTCACTCAGAATGTCTTCATCAAAACCACCGATCGGTGTGGCATCAATACCTTCACTTCCTGCAGCCAGTAAGATCTGTCCCAATGCAATAAAGGTCTGGTTTTCTGCCCAGCGCTGAATATCGCCTTTTTCATTACGATAATAATGTACATAGCCGGTACGGGTATTCTTTTGACCTTCTTTGGCGCTCTCATCTTTAAAACGACCACTGAGATCATCACGATTTAACAGATTGTCCAGATGTAACTCGTCAATATCGGCTTTGGTACAAAATAAAATGGTATGTGAAGAGTCCAGCACTTTGGGAGCATTGTAGGCATAAGTTCCAACTAGTGCTTTGGCAATACGCTGTTTAGCGGCATCATTGTCGGCAATAAAAAAATGCCAGGGCTGAATGTTAATCGAAGATGGCGTCAGGCGTAAGATTTCTAATAAACGTTCAAATTGTTCTGCTGGAACCTTCTTGTTAGGGTCATAAGCTTTAGTGGTATAACGGGTTTGAGCGATCTTGAGTAAATCCATTGATGGACTCCAATCTTTTGATAAGGCGTTTAGAAATATGCTTTAGGCATCTAGATTTTTCTGATCAAAAGATTATTACAATAAAAACATCATCGGCAAAGTTTATATTTATATAATCTTGAGTGAAATTTTATGAAAAACTAAGAGTTAAATCAGATAAAAAGCAAGCTTTTGTATATTGGCAGTTTCTGGTAACAGGAGTTTAATAAGGACTTCAGGCAATAGCATGCAAGATAGGTGGGCCGATGCAATATACCAATTACTTTAAACGTAAATTAAAGACGCAGCAGCAAATTGGCTTGTGGGTCGGACTGGCTGACGCGTATGGAACAGAAATTGCGGCAAATGCAGGCTATGACTGGCTCTTGATTGATGGCGAGCATGCCCCAAGCGATTTAAGAACAACGCTCTCTCAATTACAGAGTATCGCTGCTTATCCATCTCAAGCTGTAGTACGCCCACCAATCGGCAGTGTACAACTGATCAAGCAGTTACTGGATATTGGCGCACAGACCTTATTGATTCCTATGGTAGAAACTGTGGAGCAGGCCGAATTAATGGTCAAAGCAGTCCGTTATCCACCGGAAGGAATTCGTGGTGTGGGTGCTGCGCTGGCACGTGCGACACGCTGGAACAGTATCCCGAATTATTATCAGACTGCTCATGAAAATATCTGTTTGTTAATTCAGATTGAATCGGTGACAGGTCTGGAAAATCTGGATGAAATCCTCAAGATTGAGGGGATTGATGGTGTATTTATTGGGGCGGTAGATCTTTCAGCGACTATGGGTTATCAGGGGAATCCGAACCATCCTGAAGTACAAAAAGCAGTAGTAGACGCTATTCAGCGGATTCGTGCATCAGGTAAGGCTGCTGGGATTTTATCGACGCAGCATGAAGCTACCCAGAAATATTTGGGCATTGGAACTGAGTTCGTTGCAGTAGGGGTTGATACCAGTGTTCTGATGAATTCGCTTCGTGAACTTTTGGCGAAATATAAACCTGATGCTGAAGTCATCAAGTCAGAAGGCGGTTATTGATTATAAAAATATCAGAGAGTCGTAAATTGTGGTTTCTCAATATTGATTACTTACATAGAAGATATTTTATAAAAGCTCTGATTTGTCAGAGCTTTTTTATTTACTTTAGCTATAGTAGTTTAAAAAATAAGATGGGTGGGATTGTAAAATGAAACCAGAAGAAATTGATATATTTTTTGAGCAGCAAAAACAGATCCATGAGCAAAAAAACAACAACGTTATCATTTAGGGCAACGTATCTTATTCGTCTTTAATGCTGACTTATACATTGCTTAGTGGATATCTGGCAGTTTTAAACTTTCTTGATTCAGGTGATTTGATCTCTGGCTTTAGTATCATGATGTTGATCGGTTTGTTTTATATGTTGAAATACTTCTTTACTGGACATTCAGATAGGCGAAAAAGCATCTGAAAAATACTACTCTTGACATATGTCATTACAATGTAATTTTGCTATTTGGTCAAAAAAGAGTTATAAGATAATTACTTTAAAGCGAATACTGTTTTCGCTGGTTTATTTTTAGCTGATTGTGATACACGAAAGACAGGTTTTCCTGTTAAAAAAACTCTAGCAAACCCAGAAATAAGATTTATTTTTAGTCTATAGCTCTCCTTGTTTAATCACAAAAAGCTCATATTATGAGTGAATATTTTGAAAAATTTAAATACATGGTCTATCGCGACCGCCATTAATGGTTGTGAAATTCAAGTCAAAGTTGTACCAATGCAACGTCAGCAAAATACCATCAATGGTATGATTATGGTCAATGTGGGCAAGATGATTGAACTTGAAAATGGTGAACAATATCCATTTAATCTGGATGGTAAAAGTTTCTATACTGGTTTTAACCAGTTATACCGTTTAAGTTAAATAAAATATAAAAAGCAACTGCTCGCAGTTGCTTTTTTTATGGGTAATACCAGATTTTTAGCTGAATGTTATGAATATCAATATCCGAGCTGCCCAGCTCTAAAATCTCAGCATAATCAGCTTTCCAATCTCCTAAAACAACTCTTTTTTTACCATTTACATCATGGATTGCAGCGCGGTGAGTATGTCCATGAATCAGCACATCTGCTTCTTTGAGTGCTGCTTCTACCGCAGATGGGTTTACATCCATAACCTCATAGCTTTTCAATTGCTGTGCTTCATGGCTTTTCTTGCGGAAACCGTTGGCGAGTCTGGCTCGAAAGCTAAGAGGCATTTTTCTTAAAAAACCTAACATCCAGGGATGACGGATGATTTTTCTGAAACGTTGATAGGACACATCATCGGTACAGAGTGCATCGCCATGTTCGATCCGGTATCGGATCGAACCGATATTTAAACTGGTCATTTCAGGTAAAAGCTGTCCGGAAAATTGATCCAGAAAATCTTGGCCTAAGGCAAAGTCACGGTTACCGATGAGAAAATAGATTTGATTGCCGGCCTGGTTAAACTGTTTTAAAGCACTGACGATTTCATCCAGCCAGGGAGCAGTGTAGTCATCTCCAATCCAGGCATTGAACCAGTCGCCCAAAATATACAGTTGGGTATTTTTATGCTGATAAGCTGCTAATAAATCTAAAAACCCCCGAACGAGTCGAGGGTGATCAGGTGACAAATGTAAATCTGAGATAAACAGATAGGTCACGAATCTTTTCCTTATTTTTTAATCCCTCCCGACCTCCCTTTCTTGCGTTTCGTTTTAAAAGCAGTGCTTTAAAACTTACTCAGGGAGGAGAAAAACCATCTTTAAAAATGGTGGTTCCCTCCTTTATTAAAGGAGGATTAGGGAGGATTTAAAATTACTCAGAAATGATTTTTGCAGATTCGATCACAACGTTCTCTAGAGGAACGTCAGCGTGGTAGCCACGGTTGCCAGTGCGAACACCTTTGATTGCATCAACAACATCCATGCCTTCAACTACTTTACCAAATACGGCATAACCCCAACCTTGTGCAGTTTTGCCAGTATGGTTAAGGAAAGAGTTGTTTTTCACGTTAATGAAGAATTGAGCAGAAGCAGAGTGAGGTGCTTGAGTACGTGCCATTGCAATGGTGCCTACATCGTTGCTTAAACCGTTGTCAGCTTCGTTTTCAATCGCATCACGTGTTGCTTTTTCTTTGAAGTTTTCATCCATGCCGCCGCCCTGGATCATGAAACCATCAATAACGCGGTGGAAAATTACGCCGTCATAAAAACCGTCACGTACATATTGCAAGAAGTTAGCTACTGTTTTAGGTGCTTTTTCAGCGTTTAATTCAAGAACAATACGACCTTTATTGGTGTTTAATTCGACTTGAGGAAAACTCATTGTGTAATCTCCTAATCATGGACTAATGCCATGGTTTTTTCTGAATGAAGGAAGCATAAGCAAACTACAATCGACAAGGCAAGCAAAAACATAATTTTCTTTGTTAAAAACATAAAAATCGTATCTTATTTATGCATTGATTTACAAAGTCATTTCTTCGAGATCATGCGTCTTCATAAAGCTTGTCTGACCCTAAGAGCATGCACTGATCTGCTGGCTCAGTCAAAAGCGGATATTTTACGATTTGGTAAGCTATTGTATTTTCCAATTTGAAAATGAACGAATTGAAATCAAATACCTAAGTTAACGGTTGAGAGATCATTCACCTATAGTTAAACTAAAGAACCTTTATTTAGTGAATACAGTTAGACCGCGTGAGCTACTGCATATTCATTAATCCCTTTTTAACTTTAGAAGTGAATGATTAATCATGAAGCCAAATGATGTTGTGACGTCTCTGCCCGACAACCCGACCCAAAATAAGAATGCAGTCGATTCAGTGCAGCAGCAGGAACAACAACCAGGCTTAGACTTTGTACGTCAGGTGATTACTGACGATCTAGCAGCTGGTCGTACCCAGCAAGTGGTCACCCGTTTCCCGCCTGAACCAAATGGTTATTTGCATATTGGTCATGTAAAAGCGATCTGCCTGAACTTTGGTATTGCTGAAGAATTTGGTGGCCTGTGCAACCTGCGTTTTGATGATACCAACCCCGATGCAGAAGAGCAGGAATATGTGGATGGTATTGCCAATGATGTGAAATGGCTGGGCTTCCAGTGGAATGGTGAACCACGCTATGCATCAAGCTATTTTGATCAGTTATATGCATGGGCAATTCAACTGATTGAACAGGGCGATGCCTATGTGGATCTGCAAACTCCGGAAGAGATCAAGCTAAACCGCGGTAACTTTGTAGAGCCAGGTAAAAACTCGCCACAACGCGATGCGACTGTGGAAGAAAACCTTGAGCGTTTCGAGAAAATGCGTACTGGTGAATATGCTGAAGGCGAAGCGGTATTGCGTGCCAAGATAGATATGAACTCACCAAATGTGCATATGCGTGATCCAATCCTGTATCGTATTCTGCATTCTGCGCATCACCAAACTGGCGATAAATGGAAAATTTATCCAATGTACGACTATGCGCATCCATTATCAGATGCGATTGAAGGCATTACGCATTCACTTTGTACACTGGAATTCCAGGATCACCGTCCATTCTACGACTGGGTGGTGGAAAAAGTTAAATCGCCATCAGTTCCACGTCAATACGAATCTAGCCGTCTGAATGTTGATTACACCATCACTTCTAAACGTAAGCTGCGTAAGCTGGTTGAAGGCGGTTATGTCAATGGGTGGGATGATCCACGTATGCCGACAGTTGTCGGTATGCGCCGTCGCGGTTTCACGCCTGAAGGTCTACGTGATTTCTGTAAGCGTGTAGGTGTGTCTAAAGTCGATGGCAGTATCGTTGATGTAGCAATGCTTGAATATTGCATCCGTCAATCTTTAGAAAATACTGCAGCTCGCGGTATGGCAGTATTGAATCCACTGAAAGTGACTTTAACCAATTTGCCAGCGGATATGGATCTGACTCATTCACGTCATCCAAACGTAGATATGGGCGAACGTATTATTCCGCTCACTTCAGAAATCTATATCGACCATAAAGACTTTGAAGAAGAGCCACCTAAAGGCTTCAAACGCCTAATCCCGGGTGGTGAAGTGCGTCTTCGTCATGCTTATGTCATCAAATGTGATGAAGTGATTAAAGATGCGAACGGTGAAGTGGTTGAATTGAAATGCTCAATCGATCCTGAAACTTTAGGTAAAAATCCTGAAGGCCGTAAAGTAAAAGGTGTAGTTCACTGGGTATCTGCAACCAAAGGTATTCCTGCCGAAGTTCGCATTTACGATCGTCTGTTCACTGAATCTGATCCAGAAACTGGGGATGACTTCCTGGCGAATCTGAACCCTGAATCATTGAAAGTGGTTCAAGCAGTTATTGAGCCTGCGCTGGCTGAGGCAAAACCGGAAGATCGTTTCCAGTTTGAACGTGAAGGCTATTTCGTAGCGGATCAATATGATCATACCAGCGACAAACCAGTGTTCAACCGTATTCTAGATTTGAAAGACAGCTTTAAACCTGGCAAATAATTTAAGCGAAATCCCTAAAAAGCCCAACTCCGGTTGGGCTTTTTCAATCGTGGCAGGAAAGAATGAATGATTGTTCGTGATAAAAGTAATAGCTTTAGTCTGCTGTTTGCATGGCATGGCACAATTTTGCCTAAAGTTCTGCCTGCCTTGGGGCTGGTAATTTTTCTTTCAGGCTTGCTGGTCTATCTGCGTCAGGCGCATTTTTTTAGCTTTCCTGCAGTGCCGGCCATAGGCTTTACCATCTTCGGGGTGATTCTGTCGATTTTTCTCAGCTTTCGTAACACCGCCTGTTATGACCGTTGGTGGGAAGGGCGCAAGCTGTGGGGAGCGCTGATTGCTACGACACGTCATTTATGCCGTGATAGCTATGTCCTTGATGATCAGTCACGTGAAATCCTGTTGTATCGAATGATGCTGTTTACTCATTTATTACGTGACCGTTTGAGACAGAAGCAGCAAAGTATTCAGCATTACCAAGCCCACACTAATTTTGAAGTTGCTGCATTTGATCAATTGCCCACGCATATCAATGCATCACAATGGGTACTGGAACAAATCCAGAAAGATTTGGTTCTGCTCTATAAACAAGGCAAGATTACAGACATTATTTATAACAATCTGAATCAGCATACAGTGGCTTTAGGCGATATACAGGCGGGTTGTGACCGGATCCTGTCGACGCCGTTACCATTTTCCTATTCGGTGCTGTTGCATCGTGCTGTTTATTCTTTCTGTTTTATCCTGCCATTTAGTCTGGAAGCCAGTCTTGGTTTATGGACTCCGATTCTAGTCGGCCTGATTGCCTATATGCTGTTAGGGTTAGATGAACTGAGTGCGGAACTGGAAGAGCCTTTTGGATTTCAGGATAATGATCTGCCTTTAGACTCTATTGTAAGATTGATCGAACGTGAAACCCTGAGTTCTTTAGGACAAGAATTACCTGAAGCGATTAAAGCTAAAAAAGCTTATTTAACTTAGGTTTAAACTGATTTTATTGAAAAGCTAATCATTAAATAAATTAAATGAAAATCATCTTATTTTTAAATTATTTTTGAGTGGCTGGCTTAAAAATTTTAAAAGCAAGAAACTATGACCCTAGCGATGTTTTAAATGATTGCCAAGATCTGGGCTATTGTTTTTAACCTGCTCATGTAGCTCACGATATTGCTCTAAACGTTGTTTGGCCTTGTCACGTAGCTTTTTCTTGATATAGAGAGCTAGAGCGAAACAGGTGGTCGTCAAGGTCAGGAAAAGGCTATTCATAAAGCTCATCATGGAGCTGATATAACCGATCGTCGTCAGGCGATTCATCATCTGAATGACTTGTGGGCTGCTTTCTACACCAGTGATTGCCCAGGTACAGAGATGTTCACAATTATTGATAATCAGGTGATAGTTATTTTCATGCATTCTGGAACGCATACGACGAACCACTTTACGGCCTTTGTATTTTGCTGAGGCATAATACTGGATCTGAATCGGTTTGCCATTGCTGAATTTCTCAATTGAGGTGATTTCAATTGGATGCTTTTTAAATAAATGTGCAAAACCGGAATAGTGGATGACACGACCACGCCCGGCATAAATCCCGTGATGAGTATAACCGAAATGTTTAACCATAAGATGCGCACCTATGGGAAACCGTTTAGTTCGCTGCATGTAAAGATTAAGCCATTTAATAACAAGTGTATTTTAAACAGCAAGTGTACTGTTTTTTTGTGAATTAATCGATGTTTTAGAACTTAATTCTATCCAGAATTCGTTGTCTAGACAGTCATCCTTAAATTTCTCGAACCTTATAAATGCTGTATGTGAACTGATTGGATAGATCTAAAATTATAATGTTTAAATAGCCTAAGTAAATATGAAAAGTCATTTATCTGCATATTTGAAAAGAAATAAAGATATAGACACTTAGGTTTAGATAGAAGGAGTAGGTTCCACCTGATTAAAAGCAAAGAAGGGTAGGCAAAAATCCAAATGATAGATATAAAAAAAGCATTTGCGTATGCAAATGCTTTTTATCAAGACCTAAGCTGCTTATTGCAGCGGCAGGTGCTGAAGTTCATTGAGTTCTTTACGGCTGTAACCGCGAGAAGCTAGAACTTTTTTGATTCCGATAATGATATCTTCATCAGTTGCTTTAGACAGTGCTTCAAGGAGCTGTTCATTTGTCTTGCAAGAGCAATCATTTTCAACACAAGCAATCTGGTTCTTGTGTTCATTTTGTTGTTCATCTGAAAACAACTTCTGCCAGAAACTCATAGAGCCTTCATACACAACCTAACATAGGGTGAAATATATCCAATTTAATAAATAAAGCAATAGGACCTATGTGATAAAAGCAGCAGTCAGTATTTCAAATTTTCGATTGGAGATAAGATTTTGAACGATATTATTTGATTGAAACAAGATAATTCATGCATAAGTTACTAATTTTATGTATAAAAATGGAGCTAACAAAAGCTCCATTTATGTAACAAAAAAATAAATTGAAACAATATTTTTAGCGTTTTTCCAGCAGTACGCCTGACTCTACATGGTGGGTATAAGGAAACTGATCGAACAAGGCAAACTTGGTAATTTTATGGGTTTGGGACAATTGTTTCAGATTGTCGTGTAATGTGTCCGGATTGCAAGAAATGTAGATGATTCGTTCAAAGCGCTGTAGCAGTTTCAGTGTTTCATCATCGATCCCTGCACGTGGGGGATCGACGAATACCGTATCGAAGTCATAAGTTGACAGGTCAATATTGGCTTCTTGCAGACGGCGGAAAGTACGTTCACCATTAAAAGCTTGCGTAAATTCTTCAGCAGATAGACGTGCTACCTGAATATTGTCGATACCGTTCTGCTCGATATTCCATTCAGCCGCATACACAGATGACTTGGCCAATTCAGTTGCCAATGCACGACGGAAACGGGTAGACAATGGCAGGGTAAAGTTACCATTGCCACAATACAGCTCTAACAGATCTTTGTCAGATTGCTGCGCGGCATTACATGCCCATTCCAGCATTTTCTGGCAGACTTGCGCATTCGGCTGGGTGAAGCTGCTTTCGATCTGTTTGTACTGATATTTACGGTCAAATACAGTGAGTTCTTCTACGACAAACTCATCGCTCAAGACAAATTTCTGGCCACGGCTACGACCAATCAGCTTGATCTTCAATTTTTCAGCCAGTGCTTTAGCTGCAGGTTCCCAGCTTTCATCCAGTTTACGGTGATAGATCAGGGAAACCAGTACTTCACCTTTTAGTGTTGCTAGAAAGTGGACTTCAAATAGGCGGTGGCCTAGAGTTGCATCGGCTTTGAAGGCTTCTAGCAATTGCGGCATTAAGTCATTAATACTGCGGTCAGCCACAGGGAATTCATCAATACGGATCACTTTCTTGTTATTGTTCTGATCACGTTCAAACATGGCATAGAACAGGTCATCTTCAGTATGCCAGATCCGGAATTCAGCACGCATGCGATAGTACTGTTCAGGCGACTCAAATACTTCAAGGGCAGGTGGTTGATATTCGGCAAATTGCACGCTAATGCGTTCAACTTTGACATCCAGTTGTTGCTGATAAGATGAGGTCATATGCAGTAAAAAATCGCAAATATTTTGAAAGCCAAGATGGTAGCAAAAATTTGCTGTTCTGCCTAAGGCTATTCAGGGAAACAGGCTGGAAAAGCTGTTAAAAAAAGGCCAAATCTTCAAAGGGGAGAGATTTGACCATAAGAGGAAAGGGATTAAAATAATTTAAGTACTAAAGCTGTTTATAGGCCTGACATGGTCATGAGACTAGCATTACCACCTGCAGCTGCGGTATTGATACTGATTGCATGTTCAATCACGAAACGCTCCACTGGAATCTCATAATTTCCAGAGCTTAAATGCGTGATACCTACAATAGCTCCTTGTCGTCTTGTAATACGTTGCTGCAAATCCATCAATGCAGTGGTCTCGCCATGATGCAGTACAGCCTCAAAATCACCTGATTCAATATCTTTGATAACTTTAATAGCTTTCACCACACTCGCGGGCATGCTTTGCAGATACTTGAGTATAAAAGTATTGTCTGCGAGTACGGCCGGGCGGCTACCAACCGATAAGATCGCCAAGATTTGCTGAATCTGATCCATATCATTTTCTGCTAGAGAGAGCACACTCTCACGCGGCAAGATCATGTACTGGTTTTCTTCACCCGTTGGACCTTGCAGGCTAAAGCTATGTCCCGTTGCAATCTGAGCAGGAGCTTGCAAAGAAACCCGTGGAAAAGTCTTGCTTACCCAATCCTTAAAATCTTGCGACACCGGATTTTTAAGTAGTGCCTGAGCAGACTGCATCGCATAAGGCTGAGCCAGTTTCTTCTCAGACACCTGATGCATTAAACGGTAGATATAAAGTGGACCACCGGCTTTCGGACCAGTCCCAGACAGACCTTCACCACCAAAGGGCTGTACACCCACCACAGCACCGACAATATTTCGGTTGATATACAAGTTCCCGACATGTGCTTTTGAAATTACAGTCTGCATGGTTTCATCGATCCGGGTATGTAGGCCCATAGTCAGGCCATATCCTTTGCTGTTGATCTGATCTAGTAGTTGTGGCAGCTCGCCGGCTTTATAGCTAATCAGATGTAGTACTGGACCAAAGATTTCACGCTCAAGATCATTTAAATTCGGCAGTTCAATCAAGGTCGGTGGAATAAAAGTCCCTTGAGCCAGATCAGAAGCATCTTGATTAAACATCAGCTGATGAACTTGATGACCTTTACTGCGCATCTGATCAATATGTTTCTGGATATTCTGCTGTGCTTCGGCATCAATCACTGGACCAATATCGGTTTTGAGTAGAACCGGATTGCCGACACGTAGCTGTTGCATGGCTCCTTGTAGCATCTTACGCACAGTATCCAGATTGTCTTCCTGCACACAGAGTACACGCAGGGCAGAACAGCGCTGACCAGCACTATCAAAAGCTGAGTTAACTACATCCAGCACAACCTGTTCGGTGAGCGCTGATGAATCTACGATCATGGCATTCTGACCACCAGTTTCGGCAATTAAAGTGACGCTTTCGCCAAACTGATTCAGTCGTTCTGCTACGGTCTTCTGTAGAATTTTTGCTACTTCAGTAGAACCGGTAAACATGATGCCTTGGATGCGTGAATCTTGGCTGAGTTGAGCTCCAATGGTTTCACCACGACCCGGTAATAATTGCAGTACATCTTGTGGAATACCCGCTTCCCAGAGAATCTGCACAGCTTGAGCGGCAATCAACGGAGTCTGTTCAGCAGGTTTTGCGATGACTGTATTGCCAGCAACCAATGCCGCCGAAATCTGTCCGGTAAAGATCGCTAACGGGAAGTTCCAAGGACTAATGCAGAGTACAGTTCCTAAAGGCTGAATATGTACATCATTAGACAGGTCCAGCATCTGGCCAGCATAATAGCGCAGGAAGTCAATTGCTTCGCGAACTTCCGCAATCGCATTGGCATAAGTTTTACCGGCTTCACGAGACAGAAGGACCATCAGTGGTAACAGACGTTCCTGCATCAGGTCAGCGGCTTTATTGAGACAGGCAGCACGTTCATTCTTTGGCAAGTTGCTCCAGAAACTTTGTGCATTTACGGCCTGAGTCAGGGCTATTTCAGCCTGTTCAGTCGTTGCTTCATATACAGTACCCACCACATCTTGATGCTGGGCTGGGTTGATAATCTGTACAGGATGACTGTTAATTTCTGAGAAAGCAGTACCCATTGCAGCAGCCTGGAATTGGCTATTCGCCAAGTCAGTTGCAACTTCATTTAAGGCTTGCAGGTCTGCGTCACTGGCCAGATCCAAACCGGACGAATTTGGACGCAGAGCACCGTATAAATCTTTTGGATAAGGAATCTGCGGGTGTTTGGCACCTAAGGCATTTTCTTGTTGAGCTGCTTTTAAAATGGTTTGACGCGGATTCTCAATTAGGTCTTCGACTTTTAAACTCTTGTCAGCAATGCGATTGACGAAAGAGGTATTCGCGCCATTTTCTAGCAAGCGACGAACCAGATAGGCCAGTAGGGTTTCATGGTTACCGACCGGCGCATAGATCCGGCATGGAATACCAAGTTTACCAGCCGCTTTATCACCTACCACATTTTCATATAGCGGTTCACCCATGCCATGCAGACATTGGAATTCGTATTGACCGGCATAATAGCGGTCTGGATTAGCGAGCTGATAAATCGTGGCAACAGTCTGCGCATTATGTGTCGCAAATTGTGGGTAAATATAGTCCGGTTCTGCCAGTAGTTTACGTGCGCAGGCAATATAGGATAGGTCAGTATGCACTTTACGGGTAAATACCGGATAATCAGACATACCTTCGATCTGGGCTTTCTTGATCTCGCTATCCCAATACGCACCTTTCACCAGACGAATCATCAGGCGTTTCTGGCTGCGTTTAGCCAGATCAATGATGTAATCCACGACATAGAAGCAGCGTTTCTGGTAGGCCTGAATCACAAAACCAATGCCTTTCCAGTTATCGAGTTCAGGTTCAAAACACAAGCGTTCTAAAAGCTCTAAGGAAATTTCCAGACGCTCAGTTTCTTCGGCATCAATATTCAGGCCGATATTATAGTTTTTCGCCAGAACTGCCAGATTCAGTACCTTGCTATACAGTTCATCATTCACACGATCCATTTGTGAACGTTGATAACGTGGATGCAGTGCAGACAGTTTGATGGAAATACCGGGACCGTTATAAACATCCTTATCTGTTGATGCCTTGCCGATAGCATGAATGGCGTCTTGATAGTCCTGATAATAACGCTCCGCATCTGGATCGGTCAGCGCTGCTTCACCAAGCATGTCATAAGAATATTGGAAACCTTTATCTTCTAGTCGTTCTGCATTTTTCAGGGCTTCATCAATGGTTTCGCCAGTGACAAACTGCTCACCCATCATGCGCATTGCGACGTCCACCGCTTTACGGATGATGCCACGGCCACTACGTGCTAAAAGACCGGTTAATAAACTCGACAGGCTTTTCTGCTGTGGAGTTTCCATCAGCTTTCCAGTGAGCATTAACCCCCAAGCCGCAGCATTCACAAACATCAGCTGGCTTTGACCAAGATGTTCTTTCCAGTTGCCCTGATTGATTTTGTCGCGGATCAGTAAGTCACGGGTTGCTGTATCTGGAATACGTAGTAAGGCTTCTGCCAGACACATCAAGGCAATCCCTTCCTGAGAAGAGAGCGAAAATTCCTGAAGCAGTCCTTGTACGATACCGGCTTTACCGCCTGAGCCTTTACGCTCGCGCAGGGAATGTGCCAGATCAAAAGCCAGGCACTGAATTTTATCTGTCAGTTCTGAAGAAATTTCACTATGTTCCAGCAGCGTTTCCATGCACTCGGACTCGGCACGTCGCCATGCGGTATTGATGCGCTGTTCATATTGGTTTTTATCCTTAAATTCAGCAATGTAATTCGATTGCTTCACTGCATTCGAGTGCGAATTCGGGCGTATTGTGGTGGACATAGTGACTTCCTGTACTGCGTCAATCGGTTCTTTGAGTTGAATGAGTTTTAATCTATAATCCCAAAATAATTGACGAATATCTCACTATAGTTTGTATCATTTTTAGAGAATAATTCTAATGAATAGCCCATATTTAAGCCTTGACCGAATAGATATTCGCATCCTTGATTTGCTGCAGTCTGAATCGAAAATTTCCAATATTAAACTGGCAGAGATGGTGAATCTTTCACCAACTGCGGTACTGGCGCGTGTACAAAAACTGACTAAGGAGGGATTTATTCTCGGTTATGAAGCGCGACTTAATCCAATTATGCTGAATAACGGTTTTGTGGTCTTTGTCGAAATTCTGCTGGATAAAACCACACCGAATGTGTTGGAAGAATTTTCCGAGGCGGTACAGCATATTCCCGATATCGTGGAATGTCATATGATTAGTGGCGGTTTTGATTTTGTGGTGAAAATCCGCTGTGCCAATATGGATGAATTCCGAAAAATCTCCGGTGATATTTTGTGGCAATTACCGGGGGTAAAAGAAACCCGTAGTTATCCAGTAATGGAAGTGATCAAGGAAACCCAGCAGATCAAGCTGAAAATGCCGGCTAAAGCTAAGGTATAAATTCAGACAAAACAAAAGGGACACGAAGTCCCTTTTTAATTTGAAATAGAAAGATTATTTATTCATTTCAGCCATTTCTTTCTGATATTCGGCTTTTGCCAGTTCAAAACGATTGACGACATCGTGGTTTGGCGCTTTATCCAATAGGCTCACAATCACGATACTTAGCGCTGCCAGAATAAAGCCCGGGATGATCTCGTACAGACTAGTATCACCCATATAATTTTTCCAGGCAATTACAGTCACGGCGCCCATCACCATTCCGACAATCGCGCCGTTGAGGGTCATACGTTTCCAGAACAGTGAGAAAATGATCAAAGGACCAAAGGCAGCGCCAAAGCCAGCCCAGGCATAAGCCACCAGACCCAGAACTTTACTGTTTGGATTGATGGCCAATGAAATTGCAATCAAGGCAATCACAATCACCATGCCACGACCGACCCAGATCAGTTCTTTTTGCGAAGCATTTTTACGTAGGAAACCCTTATATAAATCTTCAGTCAGGGTAGTCGAACAGACCAGTAACTGGCAGCTCAATGTACTCATAATCGCAGCCAGAATTGCCGCTAATATGATGCCTGCAATCCAAGGGTTAAACAGGATTTTGGTCAATTCCATAAACACGGTTTCAGGATTCTGGTTGACGATTGCAGCAGCAGGAAGGTCAGGATTTGCTGCAAAATAAGCAATCCCGATATAGCCCGCCGACATTGCACCCACCAGACACAGAATCATCCAGGTCATGCCGATCCGGCGTGCAGTAGGAATAGTTTTGACCGAATCTGCCGCCATAAAGCGCACCAGAATATGTGGCTGACCAAAATAGCCTAAGCCCCAAGCCAAGCTAGAAATAATCGCGACAAAACTTAGGCCTTCCAGCATATTGGATGCATGTGGACGGGCAGTTTCCAGTAGGGTGCCCACCTGTTGAGCGTTATCACCCAATGCCAGATAGGTAATGATGGGTGTAATAAGCAACGCAAAGATCATTAAGCCAGCCTGAAAGGTATCGGTCCAACTGATTGCCAGGAAGCCGCCAATACACACATACAGAATCGTGGCCACTGCACCGAGCCAAAGTGCTGTCGTGTAATCCCAGCCAAACAGGCTTTCGAACAGACGCGCACCTGCGACCATACCGGAAGCACAGTAAATTGCAAAGAACACCAGAATCACAATGGCTGATAGTAAGCGTAAGATTCGTTTCTTATCCGCAAAACGGCTGGTGAAATAATCAGGCAGGGTCAGAGCATTGTTCTGAAATTCAGTATGGGCACGCAGACGGCCAGCTACCAGTAACCAGTTCAGCCAGGCGCCAATAATCAGGCCAATCGCAATCCAGACTTCTGACAGACCGGAAAAATAGATGGCTCCGGGTAAGCCCATCAGCAGCCAGCCACTCATGTCGGATGCACCTGCGGAAAGCGCAGTCACTACACTGCCCAGACTTCGCCCACCCAGAATATATTCATCAAAATTGGACGTCGCACGATAGGCATATAAACCGATCCCAATCATGGCGACGATATAAAACATAAAAGTAATCAGTGTTGGGTTAAGCGAGCTCATAGGCAGAGTATCCTTAAATTTTAAACATCATCATCCGGGATGATTTTTGAACTGCATTCACAGGGCAGTGATTCAAACATGGTTTAAAAATTACACTCTGTAACAGTTGAGCAGCTTTTGTGTATATTTTATGTAAATTAAGAATTTTCTCATATAAATGAAGAATTAGTAGAGGGTTATAAAATACAAAGTTACACATGGTTTTGAAGAAAAATAAATAATTTTAATAAACAGTTAAATTCATTGAACTTTTGTATTTTAATTACACAATTTTACAAAAATAACAACAATCTCGAATTAGACATATTTTGTTTCAAATCCTGCTTAAATCACTTCTATTTGTTTTTAGGGCCTCTCTTCATAGTGAATGAATGCCATTCTGAATGGTGCATCATTGCTAAGAGTAATATGACATGGACAATATGTTGCAAATAGAATCAAGTCGAATTGAACAGGATTTATTGGGGAAAAAACAAATTCCCCAGCACAGCTATTATGGTATTCATACTTTGCGTGCGATTGAGAATTTTCAGATCTCAGGTCTGGCAGTAGGTCAGCAAGCACACTTTATTCGCGCATTGGCGCAAGTTAAAAAAGCAGCAGCACAAACGAATTTACATTTTCAGAAAATATCAGAACAACAAAGTAGTGCTATTCAACAAGCCTGTGATGAATTAATTCATCAACCTCAGGACTGGCAGGAGGCATTTCCGCTTGATCCTTATCAGGGTGGAGCTGGTACTTCTATCAATATGAATGCGAATGAGGTTATTGCAAATCGGGCGCTAGAATTGCTCGGGCATCGTAAAGGCGATTACCATATCCTGCATCCAAATGATCATGTGAATACTTCACAATCAACCAATGATGTCTATCCCACGGCACTACGTCTAGCGACTTATACACGTCTGGATGAACTGCTTCATGTACAAAAATCGTTGATTGATACTTTATATAGCAAGTCATCAGAGTTTCAATATGTGATCAAGATGGGGCGTACCCAGTTACAGGATGCAGTCCCAATGACTCTGGAACAGGAATTCCGTGCTTTCGCAACCTTATTAAAAGAAGACCTGAAGCTGATTGAGCAAATGCGTCAGTTATTGCTGGAAGTGAATCTGGGTGCGACCGCCATTGGAACCGGCGTGAATACTCCAGATGGTTATGCCAAACATGCAGTACAAACTTTAGCGAAAATTACTGGCCTACCTTTAAAAGGCGCGGAAGATTATGTCGAAGCGACCAGCGATTGCGGCGTGTTTATTATTCTATCAAGCAGCCTGAAACGTCTGGCTGTTAAATTATCCAAGATCTGTAATGACTTGCGTCTTTTAAGTTCTGGCCCGCGTACCGGTCTAGCGGAAATCCGTTTGCCAGAATTACAGGCGGGTTCTTCTATCATGCCAGCTAAGGTCAATCCGGTTATTCCAGAAGTAGTCAATCAGATTGCATTTCGTGTGATTGGTAATGACCTGACTGTGACAATGGCAGCAGAAGCAGGGCAATTACAGCTTAATGTTATGGAGCCGGTCATTGCAGTATCCTTAAATGAATCCATCCAATTATTAACTCAAGGTATGCAGACCCTACAACAAAAATGTATTGCCGGGATTCAGGCCAATGAACAGAACTGTTTAAATGCAGTGATGCGCAGTATCGGGATTATCACCTTACTGGAACCACTTTTAGGTCATGCCACTTGTGATGAAATTGGCAAGCAATGTATTCGTGAAAATAAAACTGTACCCGAAGTGGTGCTGGAACTGGGTTTGTTAAGTGAAATTCAGCTGGATGAAATTTTTGCCTTTGAAAATCTGGTTTCAGAAGTCCCAATGATGAATCAATGGGAACAGGTATCCTGAAAGTTTAAGGATGAGCCGAATATAGATTCGTGCTGATTTTAACCATTTGCCTCAAATCCCGTCTGTGGGTTTGGGGCATTTTCATCTAGACTATATCGATGACACAATGAATTGAGTGCATAGCATGTTTGATAAAATCAGCAACTTATTTAAATCAAATAAACCTGATCCGGCTCAGATTTTTCTGGAAGAGAATCATATCCAATATGTAGAAGGGACTGGCTATATTGTGGATGGGATTAATTTAAATCAGGAGCTGGGTGAGCGACTGGAATATTTGTCTAACCGACGCATGAAAACTTTTGATGATTTAAAAGCGCTATATTCAACTGCAATGATCATTAATGAAAAAATTGATCTGGAAATTGCCAATCAGCGTTTTAATGCAAGATTAGGAAATACTGAAGAAAACCTGCTGCAATTCAAAGCAATTGTGAAAAAGTTGAATGACTATTATCGTAACTTTTTACGTGATAAAAAATAACTGAATCATAGGCTGATTTTATCCTATGCAGTCAATCTGTAACGACTGCATAAAAATAACGAAATAGCACCAGATCATCGTGATAGTATAAGCTTCATGTTGTTTAGACTTTAAAGCTATATACATGTTCCAACAAGAAATTTCCCAACTTAATTTAACAAAGCTCAAGGTAGGCGAGAAACGCTGGTTAGGCAATCTGCAAGGCTCGTCTACTGCATTATTGCTGAAAGAAATTATCAAGCAGCAACGATCGCGTCTATTTGTTATTGTTGCGCGTAATAACCAGCATTTGGGTCAACTGGAAAGTGAACTGGAATTTTATGGGATTAAACCGACCATATTTCCAGACTGGGAAATTTTGCCTTATGACCGTCTGTCACCGCATCAGGATATCGTCTCTGAACGTCTGGCAATTTTATCTAATATGCCCCAAGGTGGCGTATTGTTGCTGGCAGCTTCTACATTGGCACAGCGTGTTGCACCTACTTCATGGGTGCTGGGTGAACACTTCGATATTCGAGTCGGGCAAAAGCTGGATCTGGAACAGCAAAAGAAAAAACTGATTCAGGCTGGTTATCATCTGGTCGACACCGTTTATGACCATGGTGAATTTGCAGTTCGCGGTAGCATTATCGATATATATGCTTCAGGTCAGGATGCACCAATCCGGATTGACCTGTTCGATGATGAAATTGAAACCCTGAAATTTTTTGATCCGGAAACGCAACGTACTACGCAAACTCTAGAACAATTTACCGTATTACCTGCACAAGAATTTCCACTGAAGGAGGGTCGTGCTACTTTCCGTGACCGTTATGCAGAATTTTTCCCCACAGCTAATCCAAAGAAAAATCCAATTTATCAGGATGTAATGGATGGCATTGCTTCACCGGGAATTGAGTTCTACCTGCCTTTATTCTTTAGTCATGAAGCGATGCAAGGGCAAAGTACCTTAATTTCATACTTACCAAAGAATGGCATTGTCATTACAGATAAGGCGTTGGAGCAGAGTTTAGAACAGTTCTGGCAGGACGTAACTCGCCGTTATGAAGATCGCTGCCATAATATTGATCAGCCGATTCTGCCGCCTGAAGCACTGTTCTGTCCGACCAATCAGCTTTTAGAACAGCTAAATCAGTTTAGTCGCATCATTGCGGCACAAGAAGCTTTTGATGAGAAAGCCGGCGTGATTAATCTGGATACCCAGTTACCACCACGCTTGCCTGTTGATCCAAAACGTGAAAAGCCCTTTACCGAAGTCAAAAAATATATTGATGCGGCCGATCATCCGGTTTTACTGGTTGCTGAAAGTGCTGGTCGTCGTGAAACCTTAAAAGATGCGCTGCGCCCAAGTCTGGGCGATATTCCGACCGTAGAAAACTTTGATGCTTTTGTCGATTCTCTGCATGCGATTGCGATTACCAGTGCACCATTGGAACGTGGTCTGGTTCTGACAAATCGGATCAGTGTGATCTCGGAAAATCAGCTTTACGAACATCGTGTGGTCCAACGTCGTCGCAAGCGTCAGCAGGAAGTATCAGAAGAATTCCTGATCCGCAGTCTGACCGAGCTAAGCATTGGTGCACCAGTGGTACACATTGATTATGGTGTAGGACGTTATGCAGGCTTAATTACTTTAAGTATCGATGATCAGGACCATGAATTTCTGCAACTGGACTATGCTGAAGGCGCTAAAGTCTATGTGCCGGTGACTAACCTGCATCTGATCAGCCGCTATAGTGGTGGCGATCCAGATCTCGCACCGTTACATAAACTGGGTACGGATGCCTGGAATAAAGCCAAACGTAAGGCTTTGGAACAGATTCATGATGTCGCAGCCGAGTTATTACATATTCAGGCACGTCGTTCATCTAAGCCGGGCATCAGTTTTGAGGTTGATCAAAGTCTGTATATGCAGTTTGCTAGCGGCTTTGCTTATGAAGAAACACCGGATCAGGCCAATGCGATTGAAGCCACACTATATGATATGCAACTGGCAAAACCAATGGACCGTCTGGTCTGTGGTGATGTCGGTTTTGGTAAAACTGAAGTCGCCATGCGGGCAGCCTTTGTCGCAGTTCAAAATAACCGTCAGGTTGCGGTATTAGTGCCTACCACTTTGCTGGCACAACAGCATTATGAATCTTTTAAAGACCGTTTTGCGGACTGGCCAGTTCGGATTGAGGTGCTTTCCCGTTTCGGTTCATCTAAAGCGCATACCAAAACGATTGAGGGTTTAGCGGATGGCAAAGTCGATATTGTCATCGGCACCCATAAGCTTTTACAGGAAAATGTCCAGTTCCATAATCTGGGACTGATGATTGTCGATGAAGAACATCGTTTCGGGGTGCGTGATAAAGAACGTATTAAAGCCTTGCGTGCCGATGTGGATATGCTGACCCTAACAGCAACGCCAATTCCACGTACCCTAAATATGGCCTTTAGTGGTATGCGTGATCTGTCCATTATTGCAACACCACCAGCACGCCGTCTGGCTGTAAAAACTTTTGTGCAGGAACATACCAGCGACACCATTCGAGAGGCGATTCTGCGTGAATTACTGCGTGGTGGTCAGGTCTATTTCCTGCATAATGAAGTCGATACCATTGACCGTGCTGCAGAAAATATCCGGAATCTGGTGCCGGAAGCACGTGTCATTGTGGCCCATGGGCAAATGCGTGAGCGTGAACTGGAGCAGGTGATGCAGCAGTTCTATCACAAGGAATACAATGTTCTGGTGTGCTCGACTATTATCGAGACCGGGATTGATGTACCTAATGCCAATACTATTATTATTGAGCGGGCAGACAAGCTCGGTCTTGCACAGTTACACCAGTTGCGTGGCCGGGTTGGGCGTTCGCATCACCAGGCTTATGCCTATCTGTTAGTGCCATCCCTAAAAGCCTTGAAAGGTGATGCAGAAAAACGTCTGGAAGCGATTCAACGTGCCTCGACTTTGGGTGCAGGCTTTATGCTGGCCACCGAAGATCTGGAAATTCGCGGTGCAGGTGAACTTCTAGGTGAGCAGCAAAGTGGTTCGATGCAGGCGATCGGCTATAGCCTGTATATGGAAATGCTGGAAAAGGCGACTAAAGCGATTCAAAAAGGTAAAACGCCGAATTTTGATGCACCACTGTCTTTAACTGCGGAAATCAACCTGCATATGCCAGCCCTGATTCCGGACGATTATCTGGGTGATGTACATCAGCGCTTGCTGTTCTATAAACGCATCAGTAATACTGATACTCAGGAAAAACTCGATAATATCCGTATGGAACTGATTGACCGTTTTGGCATTCCGCCGCAACCGGTGAAACAATTATTTGCTGTGCATCAGCTACGTCTTAAAGCCGAGCAATTGGGCATCACTAAAATTGACATTGGTGGGCAGGGTGGCCATATCGAATTTGCACCAGATACGCCAGTTCAAGCCATGAGTATTATCCAGATGATGCAGAAACATCCGACATATTTCAGGATGGAAGGCGGTCAGCGATTAAAAGTGATGGTGATGCTGGAAGATTATCAAAAAAGAATCCAGTTCATCAGCGATTTACTGGATAGCCTATTAAAAGAGCTAAATTAATAGTTTTAGATTTTATAGAATATGAATATTCACGCTATATTTCATTTTTATAAATATAGTGTGAATATCAGCTTGTTTTCATATGAAATTATTTAAGCTAATAGTTTGCCGTTTTGTCCTTCACAATTCATACAAAATTGCCCTAAAGCACCCGCTTACAATACTCAGCCGCAATTGTATATGGTAGTATTAGCCATCATTCTAATTTTGCATCATTTATAAAGATATGTTTAGTTTGCATCCACAACTTGCTCAAGATACGTTTTTTGTAGGCGACTTTCCTTTATCAACATGTCGTTTGATGAATGATATGCAATTTCCGTGGTTGATTCTGGTTCCGCGTGTACCAGGCATTACCGAATTATATGAATTGAGCCAAGCTGACCAAGAGCAGTTTTTACGTGAATCAAGCTGGTTATCTAGCCAGTTAGCGCGTGTATTCCGTGCCGACAAAATGAATGTCGCAGCTTTGGGCAATATGGTGCCGCAACTGCATTTTCATCATGTGGTTCGTTATCAAAACGATGTGGCATGGCCTAAGCCGGTATGGGGCACTCCAGCAGTTCCTTATAGCAGTGAAGTATTGGCACATATGCGTCAAACCTTGATGCTGGCTTTACGCGGTCAAGGAGATATGCCATTTGACTGGCGTATGGACTAAGCGTTGACATACATTTTATGGTCCATTCAGGATTTTGGACTTTAAGAGAGTAATTGAGTGCAATTAGACGACTGGATTCATCAGGAACCAAAACAGTTTGAATATTTCCATCGGATGATGGGATATATCATGCTGTCTCTGGTTCTGATCGTCTATCACTACACGGAACCGGACACCAATTACCAGATTTTTGTTCCGTTATTTCTGGCACTGGTTTTGGTGATCACACCGAAATTATCCCGGTGGATGATTTATAAATACGACTATAATTTAAAACGTAATTTCTTCTTTGTTCTAGATGTGATTATCGTATCGGTTGTACTTGCAGCTGTGCATCTGGATCTGGTGTTGTCTCTACTGGCAGTGGTCACATTGCTATATACCGCCATTAATAACAAGATTTCGTTCATGATGGTGTCACTGGCTGGCCTGATTGGCACCATGATCTTTTATCTGTCTACCATTGGCATTTTTGGGTTTACCAGCTATTTCAGTCCCACCAGTACCGAACTCACCGTACTAGGTTTCATCTGTTTGATTACTTATTTTGGTGTCGGAAATTTCTATCAAAGCGGTCGTATGCAATATATGACCCAAAAGAAAAATCATTATTTTGACCAGATGAACCGTTATATGGAATTTGCTAACCAGCTCAGCCGTTATGCGCCAGTGCAGTTATGGCAATCCATCATGAAAGGCGAGTCTGAAGCTAAGATCGAATACAAACGTAAAAAACTCACGATTTTCTTTTCGGATATTCAGGGATTTACAGAGCTTTCTGAAACTCTGATTCCGGATGATTTGGCTTTCCTGTTGAATGACTATTTAAGCCATATGACTGAAATCGCAAAAAAATATGAAGCAACGGTCGATAAGTTCATGGGGGATGCCATCCTGATCTTCTTTGGCGATCCGCACTCTGATGGTGTAGAGCAGGATGCTAAAAATTGTCTGGAAATGGCGATTTCAATGCGTCAGCAAATGAAATTACTACGCGAACGCTGGATTAAAATGGGTTATCCGCCATTACATATCCGTATGGGGATTTCGACCGGTTATTGTCACGTGGGGAACTATGGTGCCAATCACCGTATGGCCTATACCATTGTTGGTCGTGATGCCAATCTGGCTGCACGCTTACAAAGTGCTGCGGAAGTTGATGAAATCCTGATTTCTGAAGATACCCATAACCTGATCAAAAATGATTATCTATGTGCACCTAAAAAGCCAATTTTCCTGAAAGGGATTAAGGCGCCGGTACGCACCTGGCAAGTGATGGAAAAATATGCCTTCCAGAAAGTTGAATATCAGCGCTGGTTTGATTATGAATATAAAGGTTTCCATTTACTGTTAAATCTGGATGAAGTGCAAAACTATGATTATCCAGAGTTGCTGCATGTGCTGGAGAAAATGATTAAACGCATTCAAACCCAACAGCAACTGACCAACTCTCAAGGAATTGTGAAATTAAAACTTGAAGATGAAGTCATTGAACCTTTGTCTGCTGAAGAAGCATTTCGAGCAGCTGAACGATCAAAAGTCATCTAATTTTTATGATTTAAATAAATGATAAAGACCATAAAAAAAACCACGCCTAAGCGTGGTTTTTTGATTGCAGAATCTTAGTGATTTTCTGAAGCATGGTTGATGGTATATTTTGGAATTTCAACTTCCAGATCTTCATCCACAATCTTCACTTGGCAAGACAGACGGGAATCAGGCTCTAAACCCCAAGCACGATCGAGCAGATCAGCTTCGACATCATTCATTTCTTCAAGGCTGTCGAAACCGCGACGAACAATTACGTGGCAAGTGGTACATGCACATGACATATCACACGCATGTTCAATCTTGATTCCGTTTTTCAGCATGCTTTCACATAGATTGGCATCTTGTTCAACTTCAAACTCAGCGCCTTCAGGGCAAATTTGCGCATGTGGAAGAACTTTAATACGTGGCATAGTCTTTACCTTAAATTAGTTTGAGTTTGACCAATCGTCGAGTTTAGTGCCTTTAAGGGCAGCATCAATATGTTGATTCATGCGCAGAGCAGCAAATGCATCACTATGTATTTTAAGCTGTTCTACTGCAGATTCAATGGCTTTGATATCTGTGCCTTGTAGCTCGGACTCAAGTCGTGCTTGCGCAGCAGTCAGTTCTGCCAATTGCTGTTCATTCATCAATTGAGCATCTACTTTCAATGCCTGAACCAGTGCTTCAAGTTCACGTTGTGCTTCCACCTTGGTTTCCTGCAAATGACGAAGATTCTTATCTTCTTCAGCAAACTGATAACCTTCTAACAGCAGACGTTCAGTATCTTCACTCGACAGACCGTAAGATGGTTTGATATCAATTTGTGCAGTCACACCTGAAGTCATTTCTTTGGCAGAAACGGTCAACAAGCCATCCGCATCCACTTGGAAAGTCACTTCAATGCGTGCCTGACCTGCGGTCATTGGTGGAATACCATGCAGGACAAAACGGCCTAAGCTACGGCAATGTTCTACCAGATCACGTTCACCTTGTACCACATGAATCAGCATAGCGGTTTGGCCATCCTGATACGTTGTAAATTCCTGGCGACGTGCAACTGGAATTGCGGTATTGCGTGAAATCAGACGTTCAACCAGACCGCCCATAGTTTCCAGACCAAGAGAAAGTGGAGTCACATCTAATAATAATGATCCATCTTTGCTGTTGCCAATGAGCTGATTCGCTGTAATTGACGCACCAATCGCAACTACTTCATCCGGGTTAATGGTGCACAGAGGTTCCTGGTTAAATACATCACGTACTGCTTTTTGCACGGCATACGAGCGGGTAGAACCACCTACAAGCACCACATTCTGAATATCATCAAGTTCCAGCTTGGCATCACGCATGACACGCTTGCATACGCTGATGGTTTTATCCAAAGCAACCTTGATGATTTCTTCAAAAGTCGGACGATCTAAAGTCAGGCTTTGGTCAAGCAGCTTTAATTCAACTGAGTCAGCATTAGATAATGCTTCTTTAGCTTTACGCGCAGCAGTAATGAAATGCGCATATTCAGCATCATCTAGGGTTTCGATATTAAGCTGTTTTTTAGCCCATTTTAGAATCAGGCGATCCAGATCGTCACCACCCAGAGCAGTATGGCCGCCAGTCGCTAATACTTCGAACACACCTTGAGAGAAACGCAGAATTGAAACGTCAAAGGTACCGCCGCCCAAGTCATAGATCACATAGTTGCGATCTGTGCTCAAGTTAGTTTCCTGATCCAGTCCATAAGCTACCGCAGCAGCCGTTGGTTCATTCAATAAACGCAGAACGTTTAAACCGGCCAGTTGCGCGGCATCACGTGTTGCCTGGCGTTGTGCTTCATCAAAGTATGCAGGAACCGTAATCACGGCACCATTAATCTCATTTTTTAAGCTGGCTTCAGCACGTTCTTTAAGCTGCTTTAAAATTTCCGCAGAAATCTCAACTGGCGTTTTACGTCCTTGCGCAGTTTCAAATGCCGGCATTTCATTCGCTTCGCCCACCAAGGCATAAGGATGCTGGAATTTAATATCTGCTTGGGAGCGACCCATAAAACGTTTTACGGATACAATCGTATTTTTAGGATCGGTGGTAATAAAAGGTTTGGCGTCATCGCCATATTCAGTGCTTTGTGCTGCATAATGAACGATAGAAGGAAGTAACACACGACCTTGTTCATCTTTGAGTACTTTGGCTTGACCTGAAAGAACCGTGGCAACCAAAGAGTGGGTGGTGCCTAAATCGATACCAATCGCAATGCGGTGTTCATGTGGTGCACTTGATTGACCTGGTTCTGCAATCTGCAAGAGAGCCATAGTGTTACATCCTTTGCACGTTAAAATTAAATAGAAAAATTAAAATTCATCATCAAGATCAAAGCTGTCATCATCTAGGAAACGGTCTTCCGCTTTGTCGATGTCTGCCATGACTTTAACAAAGAAACGCAGTTTACGCACGGTATCGCGAGCTTCACTCCAGTCTTCATCTTCATAGTCGATTTTGAACTCACGAACCAGACCATCAATCCATTGCTGAACTTCAACTTTCAGAGAGGAAAGATCTTCAGCCGATGAGGCTTCATCTAATTGTTCGCGAATTTCCAGCGCATCCTGAAGAAATTCAAAATCGCTAATAGACTGATCCAGATGATAGTCCTGTTTTTTTAAAGACAGTAAATAAGCTGCACGGCTATCAACCGCTGACAAAGCCTTGAATGCCTGGTTGATCTCGCTTGATTTAATCAAAGCCTGATCTTTATCTTCAGCTTTATCGGGGTGATATTGTTGCTGCAACTTTAAAAACTCTGCTTTTAAAGTGGCTAAATCAATATCGAGTGCTACAGGAAGATTGAACAACTCAAAATGATTCATGGGAGATAGAGTCCGCGATTAATATGCAAAAATGATTAAGCTTGATGACAATTAAAATAACTGCCTAAATGCAATTAAAACAGTGTATTTCACACTGTTTTAATGCTGAAAAAAGAGAATTATTGCTGCAATCAGACAGTGAATGACTCACCACAACCACATTCGCCTTTTTTATTTGGATTGTTAAATTCGAAGCCTTCGTTCAAGCCGTTTTTTACGTAGTCCATTTCTAGACCTTCGAGATACACCAGACTTTTTGGATCTACGAAAACTTTAACACCAAACTGTTCAAAGACCTGGTCATGAGTATCGACTTCGTCGACAAACTCAAGAACATAAGCAAGACCAGAACAGCCTGAAGTTTTCACACCAACACGAATGCCTTCACCCTTACCGCGACTTTTGAGGTAATTGCTGATATGAGTTGCTGCATTTTCAGTTAAGTGGATCATGAAAACTCCGTGAATCTTTCTTCAAAAAACGAATGATTAAGCTTTAGACTTCTTGTTGCGGTAGTCTTCAACAGCCGCTTTAATTGCATCTTCAGCCAGTACAGAGCAGTGCACTTTTACTGGTGGAAGAGCCAATTCATTTGCGATATCAATGTTTTTGATTGCTTGTGCTTGGTCTAAGGTTTTACCTTTTAACCATTCAGTCACTAATGAACTGGATGCAATTGCAGAACCGCAACCATAAGTTTTAAAACGTGCTTCTTCAATCACGCCTTCATCATTTACCTGGATCTGTAAACGCATTACGTCACCACAAGCAGGTGCACCGACCATACCAGTACCAACGTTTTCTGCATTTTTGTCTAAAACACCAACGTTACGTGGGTTTTCGTAATGATCAATTACTTTTTCGCTATAAGCCATGTTGCTTCTCCAAAACTCGGGGTCAGCCTTAATATAAATATGGGGATTAAAAATTTTTTATCAATGAGATAGCAGTGTAAATACAACTATCTCAGAGTCAAAAATTAGTGCTCAGCCCATTCAACTGTAGAAAGGTCGATACCTTCTTTGTACATATCCCAAAGCGGAGAAAGTTCACGTAATTTCTCAACAGCAGCTTTAGTGATATTTAAAACGTGATCGATATCTTCTTCAGTGGTGTACTTACCAAAGCTGAAGCGGATCGAACTGTGTGCAAGCTCATCAGAAAGACCTAATGCACGAAGTACATAAGATGGTTCAAGTGTTGCAGATGTACATGCTGAACCTGAAGATACGGCTGCATCTTTCAGTGCCATCATCAATGATTCACCTTCAACAAAATTGAAACTTACGTTTAAGTAGTTTGCAACGTTTTGAGTTGGGTGACCGTTCAGGAATACCTGTTCAAGACCTTGTAAGCCATTCCAAAGCTTGTCACGAAGGACACGTAAACGAGCTTGTTCAGACTGTAAATTTTTGCCTGCAAGTTCAAATGCTTCACCCATACCAACGATCTGGTGAGTTGCAAGAGTACCTGAACGCATACCACGTTCATGACCGCCACCATGCATTTGTGCTTTTAGACGTACACGTGGTGAACGACGTACGAACAGGGCACCAATACCTTTAGGACCATAGATTTTATGTGCAGAGAAGCTCATCAAATCGACTTTCAATTGAGAAAGATCGATTTCAACTTTACCCGCAGCCTGTGCAGCATCAACGTGGAAGAAAATCTTTTTCGCACGGGTGATTTCACCAATCGCAGCAACATCAGTTGTCGTACCGATTTCGTTGTTTACCATCATCAGGGAAACAAGAATGGTGTCTGGACGGATTGCTGCTTCAACCATTTCTGGAGTAATTAAGCCAGTTTTTGGTTGCGGCTCAAGATAAGTAATCTCAAAACCTTCAGACTCAAGCTCACGACATGTATCCAAAATTGCTTTATGTTCAATTTTAGAAGTGATGATGTGTTTGCCTTTAGATGCATAGAACTGAGCCACACCTTTCAATGCAAGGTTGTCAGATTCAGTCGCACCTGAAGTCCATACGATTTCACGCGGATCAGCTTTTACTAAATTCGCCACTTGTTCACGGGCGTATTCAACTTTTTCTTCCGCTTGCCAGCCATAAGCATGTGAACGAGATGCTGCATTACCGAAGGTGCCTTCGAAAGTTAAGCATTCCATCATACGTTCTGCAACTTGAGGATCTACCGGAGTTGTTGCTGCATAGTCAAGATAAATCGGACGTTTCATGTCAAATACCTGTAACCGATAAAAGGGCTGAATCAATGTTTGCTGAATTTTGGCGTAATGACACAGTTTGTACGTTGTCACGAGCTACAAGGTCAGCAAGGGTGATTTTTGCGAGATAATCGGCAATGTGGTGGGAGAGTTCTTGCCATAAATCATGAGTCAAGCACATCGCGCCATTTTGGCAGTTGCCTTTATGGTCACAGCGAGTCGCATCAACTGTTTCGTTTACAGCTTCAATAATTGCTAACACAGTAATTTCATCTGCGCTGCGTGCTAAATGATATCCACCATTGGCACCGCGAACACTCGAAACTAGACCATAACGTTTTAGTTTCGCAAATAACTGCTCGAGATAGGCAACAGAAATAGTTTGACGTGCTGCAATTTCAGCAAGCGTGATCGTTTGTTCAGATGGCTGCAAAGCTAAATCAAGTAGAGCAGTCACTGCGTAGCGACCGCGAGTGGTTAGGCGCATGATTCGATACACATGGTTAGACTAGATGTGTAGATTTTATGAATCCCGACTAAATTAGTCAAGTTATTTTTGTGAATGGCGAGCGTATTTAATTTTCTGAAAATGAAAGAATTACGCGCTGATCCAATTATACACTAATAACGCAATCAAAAGCACTGTGATTATACTAAAGACCATATTGATCCGCTTTTGACGGCGTTCCATACGTTTAATGCGGTTGCGATACTGTTTAACTTCAACTTGCAGGCTATTAATTTTAGAACGCTGATCTTCAATTTTCTTTAATAAAGGCGCAATACGTTTTCTTGATGAAACAATATCGGTCTCATCTGCCGGTGGTTCAGATAACCAGTGTTTCCAGTCGGACAATACTTTAGGTAAGGCAAATAAAGTCAGTAAATCACGGAACTCGTCTTTTAAAACCTGATTGCCATCAATACGCATCGCACGAATGCTTCTGCGATTGCCAAAGATAAAGATCTTAATCAGATCCATTAAAGTAGTGCGAACATCCAGATCAATAACTCTGCCTGGTGCTTTATAGTCAAATAACAGCCCGTCTTTGGTAAACTGAACATAGAAATCAAAATATGGAATATAACTATTGATTTTTATTGTAATATTCTCATCTACAAACTTCTTCGCCTGAAGAGCAACAACACGGTCATGTTTGAGAATGAACGTGAATATTGTTTCTAAAACGATTAAAGTCATCGTAAGCAACAAATGTGGTTGATTTTGACTTTGTTGCGATTCACTCATATATACAACCAATCCTTACCTGAAAATTAAAATGAAAAAGCATCCTGCTGAGTAAAAGATTTCAGGGTTAAATCAAATTAGACTTGAAATAAAGTGCTTTGTAGAACAGTTTAGCAAATCTATCAAGCCCTAAATTTGCTATTATGCGGTGATTTTGTAGATAATTTTATGATATTTGCATAGAAAATAAGCAGGAGTCGTGTACATGGATAAAACAAAAACGACACAAGATACAGATCAGGAATTGATTGAAAAACCAGTGAAGAGTAAGTCAAAGTCTGCTTCAGAGCGACGTTCAATGCTGGACTTTCGTAAATATACCAAGCAGATCTGGTTGGCTGGCCTTGGGGCATTTTCCCGGGCAGAGGAAGAAGGCAATAAACTGTTTGACTCGCTGGTCAAGGTCGGAGAAGAGCTAGAATCCAAAACAGTCGATATTGCAGATCAAACTGTGGAAAAAGTCTCCGAAAAAGCACGCGAATCTGTGACAGATACCAAAGATAAGGTTGAAAAACTGATCGACAACTCTGTTCATCATTCCTTGAATCGTATAGGATTAGTCACACTGAAGGATGTACAACATCTGGAGCGTTTAATTCTTCAGTTGCATGCCAAGGTTGATGAATTGACCTTGCAGCAAGAAAAAATACAGAAAGAATTATCGAAAAAAATACACACAAAATGATTTTCTTCATAATTCAATGTTTTTTTCGCATATATTTTGAAAAAAAAGAGGTTTATAAGTATTGCGTTTATACCTAAAGCATTGCTATAAAGGCGTTATGGTAGTTTAAACAAATTCTTGGACCTTAAATAAACGATATTAAGAGGACGTAGTTTTCATGAATAAATCAGAATTAATTGATGCAATTGCAGAGAAAGGGGGATTATCTAAGGCTGACGCAGGTAAAGCTTTAGATGCTACAATTGCTTCTGTTACTGAAGCTTTAAAAGCGGGTGATACAGTAACTCTAGTTGGTTTCGGTACTTTCGGCGTTAAAGAGCGTGCTGCACGTACTGGCCGTAATCCACAAACTGGTGCTACTCTTGAAATTAAAGCAAGCAAAGTACCTAGCTTCAAAGCAGGTAAAGGCTTAAAAGACGCTGTTGCTTAAGCTGCTTCAATCCTAAAACGCGCCTTCTTTGGCGCGTTTTTTATTGATAGATTTAATTGTTTTGATTAACACATTCATTCAATGGGTTTTTTCGGTTAAAATCCTCTGCAAATAAAATATTGGAATACTTATGGAATCTTTTCGTAAAGTTATTAAGGGTTGGTTGGGCAAGGTCTTGCTCGTTCTGTTTTTAACCCCTTTAGCGCTTGTAGGTATTGAAGGATATTTTAGCGGCGGGAATTCTGATGCAGCAAAATCAGTCAATGGAACTGATATCTCTAAACAAGAATTAGAGTCACTGACAAAATCATTCAAACAACAATACTTAAGTTATGCCAATGGTGATGAAACCTTATTAAATCAAAGCTTCATCGATCAAAAAGCGATGGATACCCTGGTTGCGCGTACATTGCTCTTGCAACAGGCTGAAAAACTCGGGATTAGCCTGAGTGACCAACAAATTGCACAAATGATTTCTCAGCAACCTTCTTTCCAGGAGAATGGCAAATTTTCTAATGCTTTATATGAAAATTACCTGAAATCAATCGGCATGACTAACAATGCTTTAGTAGAAAGTTTACGTAAAGATCATGCACTGAAAATGCTGTCTTCTACTTTTATGGATTATCCACTGGTCAGTCCGGTTGAGATGCAGCAAATTGCAGATCTGCAAACTGAACAGCGTCATATTCATATCGCTAGCGTGAATCTGGACAGCTATAAAAAAGCAGTAAAAGTATCAGAAGCTGATATTGCAGCATATTATGAAAAGCACAAATCCCAGTTCAAGCAACCGACTAGCGTTGATGTGGATTATGTGGTGATCAAGCCGAGCAATATTGATACTGCCAATGTAGCCGTCACTGATGCAGAATTGCAGGAAGCTTATAATAAATTTGTGGCTGACCAGAAGCAGAATGTGAAACCAGAGGTTAAACATATTCTAGTGACTGCAGATAGCCGTAGCGATGCTGAAGCCAAAAAACTGGCAAACGAAATTGCAGCTAAAATCAAAGCTGGTACCACTTTTGCACAAGCAGCAGCTCAATACTCTGAAGATCCTGAATCTAAATCTAAAGGTGGTGCTATCGCTGTCTATGAAAAAGGCGTGTTCGGTACTACATTTGATCAGACTGTTGCATCTTTAAAATCTGGTCAAGTTTCAGCGCCTGTTAAAACGGATTATGGCTACCATATTATTTCAGTCCAACTGCCTGATGTAGCAGTTCCATCGTTTGAATCTCAAAAAGCACGTTTATCTGAAGAAGTATTGGCAGCGAAAAAATCTAATGCATTCTCTGATACGGTAAACAGTCTGAATGACATGGTCGTAAGTGCGGACTCGCTGGATGTTGTTGCTCAGGAAGTGAAGGGCGTTCAGGTTCAGAAAGCAAATGGTGTGACCCTTGCGACACGTGATCCATTGCTAAGTAATGCGGCTGTCAAAGTTAAACTGTTTAACGATGACGTGAAAAATGGCGACCGTAATGCATCTTCAAGCATTCAGTTAGCCAATGGTGATGTGGCTTGGGTAAAAGTTCGCAATTATCATGCAGCAGGGGAGCAGACACTGGCAGAAGCTAAACCAGCAGTAAAAGCGAAACTGATTCAAGATAAAGCATTTGCTGCGGCCAAAGCTGAAGTTCAAACTGCATTGAATGAGTTTAAAACCAAGCCTGCAGCATCCGTTGCGAAAGGTAAACTGGTATTTGAAGATGCAGGCATCTATACACGCGCAGAAGGTCTGCTTAAGCGTGATGTACAACGTGCAGCATTTAGCGTGCCAGCGCCTAAAGCAGGTCACTGGTCAGTAACGACAGCAAATATGCCAAATGAATTGGTGGTTGTGGCAGTTTCTGAAGTGAAGAAAAATCCGATCGATGTTTTAAGTGCAGAGCAACGTAGTGAGCTGGTGAAATTGTATCAACAGCTTCGTGGTCAACAAGAATTTGATGATTATACGCGTTACTTAAAATCTCACGCAAAAATCAAATAAGATTCGCTTTTAAAAAACCAGCCTACGGGCTGGTTTTTTATTTTCTTAAGTAAGAAATAATATCCAAAATAAGAAGAGAGCATATAACTCTCTTCTGAAATCCGGTCATTTTATTCCGCTCTAAAAATTAGCTCATAACCTGTATATTTACGGATATTAATCACACCAGTATCCAGAATCAGATATTGGCCTTTAATCCCTTGTAGTTTGCCTCGGATCACTGGAGTTTTATCTAAATTGTGAGATTTGATTTTTTCTGGATATTGCTCTATCGGATAGATGAACTCACGTGGTAATTCCTTATCTAAAACTTCAATATTCTCATTAAACTGCAAATTCTGATTAAACTCTTCACGGATAGTTTGGATTTTCGGTGCAAATTCTTCAATCAACTGATCGCGAACTTCAATCAGATTTAAAGGTTTCGCTTCACCTTTGAGTAATTTACGCCAGTCGGTTTTATCTGCGACTTGGGTACCAAACATCACTTCCAGTTTACCGGAAAGACGGCGAGAACCCACTTTCATGATAGGAAGGGCTTGAGTTGCACCCTGATCCAGCCAACGAGTCGGCATTTGATTGATCCGGGTAATTCCGACTTTTAAAGCACTAGAATTGGCCAGATAAACAATATGTGGTTGGAAGCAGACATTCTGTGCAAACTCATCTTCCCGGCAAGTGCCTAAATGATAATGGCAGGTTTCTGGTTTCATGATGCACATATCACATGACGCTTTAGTTTTAAAACATTTAAAACAGTGGCCTTGTGAGAATGATTTAGAAGTTTTTTTGCCGCAAGAAACACAATAGATATTTCCAGTCCATTCAATCTCGATTTCCTGACCTAACTGGAATGGAAGGTTAATTTCTGATCCATCTAATATTAATTTATATTCAACATTTGCCCGCTGGGTATTTTGATCAGTTACACTAAGGTCTGTAAGACCGACGTGCATTTTATGGCAAATGCCCTGAAGTTCCATAAAAAATTACTCACTTAAATCATAAGGATGCAGTCATGGCTGAACAGAATGTCATCACTTCAATGCTAGACGACTTCGCCAAAGAACAGCCAATTCATACTGCTATTTGTATCGGGCAGGATTTAACCCAATCTCAGTTTCAGCAATCTATTCAATGGCACTATTTTAACGTATCTGAGGTTTTAAATCTGCCTTTTCAACAGCGTTATGACCTGGCAGTAGTGATGCTGGACACTCCTGAAACCTTAGCATTGTCAGAACAGCAGAAGAGTCAAATTCTGGTTAAAATGCGTGATTTATTTGCAAAACGTCTGGTTGTGGTGAGTCGCTTGCAGGATGAAAAACTGCTCAGGTCTTTAGGTCTGACCCAGTT
Organism: Acinetobacter sp. YH12046; assembly: GCF_013419905.1. Classification (NCBI taxonomy): domain Bacteria; kingdom Pseudomonadati; phylum Pseudomonadota; class Gammaproteobacteria; order Moraxellales; family Moraxellaceae; genus Acinetobacter; species Acinetobacter sp. YH12046. Next base: position 137,740 of record NZ_VOZF01000002.1, on the reverse strand, counting down.
GATTGACAAGACGGTTCATGGGGCGGATTTTGCACTCTGGCAATTCAATATTTTAACTTATAAACATGTGCCAGACTGGTTTAACTCTAAATTCTGGGCTAACCCTGAAAACTGGGATAAATATCGCTGGTAAAATTGGAAAGCTAGGAAGGACTTATATCAGTATTGCAAATATTAACAAAATCCTGCATGGAAAATATGAACTCACACTCTATTCTGTAGAGAAGGCGTATACAGGAATGAGTTATGACCAATCTTAGTAGTATTGTAGAAATGCTGGCCAAGCAAGCTTTAGGAAATAACCAAGCTCAATCCCAGCAGCGTTCATCCCAGCAAGGGGGATTGGCAGATATTCTTGGATCAGTATTGGGTCATATCAATAATGCTAATCAGCAAAACCAGAATCAAAATCAGCAGCATCAAAACTCACAACAGCAAAACAAGCAAAATGGCCTAGGTGCAATTTTAGGTTCTGTACTCAGCCAGCTCGGCGGTGGGAGCCAATCTTCCGCTCGACCAAGTTCTGGACTGGGTGGCAGTTCAACAACAAAGACTTTATTGATTGCTGTCTTGCCACTGGTCTTGGCCTGGATTCAGAAACAGGGCGGTTTGCAAGGAGCATTGGATAAGCTCAAAGGACAAGGTTTAAATAGCCAGGTTGATGACTGGGTCTCTACTGGCCCGGGTGAAAATGCCAATGTCGATCCGCAGCAGGTACAAAACCTGTTTGATGACCAGGAAGTAGAACAGGTCGCAGAACAGACCCATGTGCCTAAACAGGATGTCTATAGCGCCATTTCTCAGGTCTTGCCGCAGATTATTGATTCACTGACACCACAAGGTGAGCAAACCAGCAAGCAGGAAGCCAATAATGATATTCAGAATGTATTGAATATGGTCTCAGGCTTGTTTAAAAAATAAATCTATCTATCCAATAAAAAATCCCGACTTTTAGCCGGGATTTTTTCTATTGAATTCTTTAAGCTTCTTCCAGATTCAAGCTAAAGAGTCGGTTGGATTTACAGATCTTCTTGGCCACATAATGCGATTTTCTAAGACGGATTAAAATAATCTGAGACTGAAATTCCAGTTCGCCAAATTCAGGTTCAACCTGAACATAGTGTAACTGACCATACTCATCCCGAACTCGTGCTTGGGCAGAAAAGCCAGGACGGGCATTACCGCTTGAAATTGTAGCTAAACGGCCTAATAGGTTTACATCATTCTTTTTATATTTAGGTGGAATAACCTGATCCAGACAATGAATCATAAATACGGTAAAGAAAATCGCAATGATCAATGCCGGTAGAATGATGTAATAGGCAGGTAAGAAATGATATTCCTGTGAATAGATCAGAAACTGAAGAAAATAGCCGGAAAAGCTAAAATTCATCAGGAAGAAAAAAACAATCAGGGTTTTGGAAAATTTGACATTTAGCCATTCAACATTCTGAAAGTCATATGGAGAAATGCGTTCCAGGAGTTGACTGGGTTTAAGCTTAAAATAGAAGGCAACTGTTTTTGCCACGCCAAGCAGAATGATGAACAATAAACTGAGATGAAATGGCATCAGGTTATAGTTAAGTAAAAACTCAGGCATGGCAAAATCCGTTTTAGCTATTATTCTGAAAGATAAATTCCGCCATCAGAATGCACGGTAATATCAACTTTTTCAAGTGATTGGCCTTGACAAGGTCCAGAAATACATTCACCGCTTTCGACTACGAACAGCGCGCCATGAGTAGAGCATTCAATAAATTCCTGATCACGGTCCAGAAACTGGTTTTCCAGAAATTCCAGTTCTACCTGTAAATGTGGACAAATATTCTGGTAAGCATAAAACGAACCATCACGCTGGGTAATAAAAATTGTATCCCCATTCGGAAGTTCAAAAGAGCGTGCTTCACGCTCTGGAATATCGTCAGTCATGCAAATTTTAAACATTAAGCACATTCCTTAAGAACATCTTTTAATAATGCTGTGTATTCTGAAACCGCCAGTCGTGGCCCAAATTGCGCTACCACTTGACTAGACACCAAAATTGCCAGTTCTGCTGCTGTTTTTAAGCCAAGACCCGCATTAAGTGCATATAAAAAAGCACCCGCGAAAGCATCGCCAGCCCCATTGGCATCCACTGCAGTTACAGCACGGCCCGGCACAGTAAAGGTTTCACCATTATTGGAAATAAGCGCACCATCAGCTGACATTGTAATGACAACGTATTGACTTAATTCCTTGAGTTTAGCCAGAGCTGCTTCGATGGTATCTGTTTCGGTATACATCAATGCTTCTTGCTGGTTGCAGAACAAGAGATCAACGCCATCTGCAATCATTTCATCCAGACCGGCACGGGCATATTGCACCATCGCAGGATCAGAAAGGGTAAATGCGATTTTAACCCTATTGGCTTTGGCAATTTCACGCGCCTGTTTTACGGCCTGACGTGCTGTTTCGGAAGTGGATAGATAACCTTCGATATAGAGCCATTTAGCAGTTGTTAAAGGCTGGAAGTCAATCTGTTCATCTGTGAGTTCAGCAGTAATACCTAAATAGGTATGCATGGTACGTTCAGAATCTGGGCTGACCAGAACCATACAGGTACCTGTTACGCCTTCACTAATCGATTGGGTTGTAGTTTTAATGCCAGCTTCATTTAAGCCATGCAGATAGATATGACCCAAATCATCATTACCGACACGGCAGGCATAGAATGCAGAGCCGCCCAAAGCTGCAAATGCAACTGTAGTATTGGCTGCTGAACCGCCTGAAGCCTGACCTTTATAAGTTTGAGTTGCTTTTAAGTTTTGATACAGAGTAGCCTGAGCTTCACCATCCGCAAGTTGCATGGTGCCTTTTTGCAAGTGATGTGCAGTTAAAAACTCATCAGAAACTTTAAATTCCTGGTCAATCAGCGCATTGCCAATCGCAAAAAGGTCAACAGTAGACATATCCAAATATCACATTAAAAATGAAAGTGCTAAGTTTACACGATTGCTCGGGTTTGCTGTAGTTCACTGAAACATTTTCAGAATACTTTAAAAAATACTGTAACTTATTCAGCTTGAATCTTTGGTCTAAGAATTGATTTATTTTTAAACGGTAGCGAGTGCAGCCATTGATTTAAAGGTTGGATTTTATTTATAAGATTAGAGTACCAAGCAGTTATACTGGTGCGACATTTGAACAATCATCTAAAACAGTGTGGGTATATGGATATTAAGATTGTAACAGCCGAGCAGCTCCCTGATCAGATTGACACTTTAGCGACACTGGCGCGTAAAGAAGGTTATGACCTGATTGATAAGTTAATTGAAGAATACCGCACTGGAAAAAACTGTTTCAGTCAAAATAATGAATTTCTGGCCTGTGCCTATGATGGCAATAAACTGATTGCCTGTGGCGGCTTAAACCAGCAATGGGGCGATAACGGCATTGAAGAAAGAATTGGCCGGGTACGTCGCTTCTATGTGCATCCAAAATATCGTCAACATGGTGTAGGTAAGCAGCTTCTAGCTTATCTGGAGCAGTTGGCACGACCATTTTATTCAGCACTTTGTTTACAGACCGATACCAAACTGGCCGCCAGTTTCTATCAAAAACAGAACTATGTCTTTGTTGAAAACCACCCGAGTTATAACTATTTCAAGTATATGATCTAGAGATCATTGCCAAACCTGATCATTTAAAAATCAGATGATCAGGTTTACTTAATTCGATCAAAATCCTCGGTTTTCTGCGTGAATAATTCAAACAACTACAGCTATAATGCGAATAATAATTTTTTAATTTAAGCATTAGGAGATCGCATGACTGTAGATGTCACTGAAACCATTTCTCAAACTGTACATCCTGCGTTTCAGTTGGTACGTCAACAACATGTTGAAGCTTTAGACATTTTAGTGTCTGAATATAAGCATAAAGTGACTGGCGCCACCCATTATCATCTGGCGACCAATCACGATGAAAATGTTTTTCTGGTTGCGTTTCGCACCCAGCCAATGGATTCAAAAGGTGAAGCGCACATTCTGGAACATACCGCACTGTGCGGCTCAGAAAAATTCCCGGTACGTGATCCGTTCTTCTTGATGATTCGCCGTTCGCTTAATACTTTTATGAATGCCTTTACAGCGGCAGACTGGACGGCTTATCCATTCGCAACTCAAAATGATAAAGACTTCCAGAACTTATTAGAAGTGTATATGGATGCGGCTTTCGCTGCGAACCTGAATCCGTTGGATTTTGCTCAGGAAGGCATCCGTATTGAACTGGAAAATGGCGAACCGGTATATAAAGGTGTGGTATTTAATGAAATGAAAGGGGCAATGAGCTCACCTTCAGATCAGCTTTATCATACTTTGGCGCATCACTTATTCCCGGACACCACTTATCACTACAACTCAGGCGGCGATCCTAAAGATATTCCAGACCTGACTTATGAAGAGCTGGTGAACTTCTATAAAACGCATTATCACCCAAGTAATGCTGTATTTATGACCTTTGGTAATAAATCTGCTGCTGAGTTACAGGAACAGTTTGAAAATCTGGCGCTGTCTAAATTTGAAAAAGGTGAAACACTTTATTCAATACCAGAAACCCGTTTAACTGCGCCACTCAATGTGACAGAAACCTATGCAGTTGATGGGGAAGATCTGAAGGACAAGACTTATCACGTATTGTCATGGTTATTGCCAGAAGCGAGTGATATCAAGTTACGTTTAGGCTTGCGTCTCGTAGAAGGGATTTTGCTGGAAGATTCAGCATCTCCCTTACGTCATTACTTGGAAACCTGTGGTTATGCACAGTCAACTGGCCCATTCATGGGCGTAGATGATTCCAACTTTGAAATGACCTTCTACTGCGCGGTTCAAGGTTCAAACCCTGAACATGCTGAAGAATTCAAAAACGGAGTTTTCAAAGTTCTGGAAGAAGTTGCCTCTAAACCTGTTGATCAACAGGCAGTAGATGCGATCCTACATCAGATCGAATTGCATCAGCGTGAAATCAATGGTGATGGTACACCGTATGGTCTAAGCCTGATTTTAAGCGGCTTAAGCAGTGCAATTCACCATCGTGATCCAGTTGAAGTCTGGGATGTGGACTCTGCAATTGCTTCAGTAAAAGAAGAGTTGCAAGATCCAATGTGGCTGTCGAATCTGATTAAAGATCATCTTTTAGATAACCCGCACCGTGTTCAACTGACTTTAGTTCCAGATGCAACTAAATCTGCCAAAGAAGCGGAAGAAGAAAAAGCACGTCTGGCTGAAATTGGTAAAGCTTTAACTGAAGAGCAAAAAGCAGAGATCAATGCTCAAACTGAAGCGTTAAATATCCGCCAAGATACTCCAGATGATTTGAATCTGTTACCTAAGGTGGGTCTGGAAGATGTGCCTGCGGAATTGCAGATTGTTCAAGGCCAGTTGCGTGAGATTATCTGTAACCGCGTAGATACGCCGTTGAATCTTTATCATGCAGGTACCAATGGGATTTATTACCAACAGGTGTTGGTGAAAATTCCAGATGAAGTGGTGCAATCACCGTATTTCAACCTGTTGTCTATTTTAATGGGTGAAGTTGGTGCGGGTGAATATGATTACCTGCAATTCCAGCAACTGCAAACAGCAGTCAGTGGTGGTCTGGGCATGGGCGCTTCATTGCGTTCTAAAGTGGATGACAAAAACAAGATCAGTGCGTGGCTAACTTTAACGACTAAATCTTTGGCTAGCCATCTGGATGCGATCCGTCTGTTAAAAATCGGTTTCGAGCAGCTACGCTTTGATGAAAAAGGCCGTATTATTGAGTTATTACAACAGCGTAAAACTCGCTGGCAGTCGCGTATTTCCGGTTCTGGTCATAGCTATGCGATGCAAGTAGCATCACGTCAGCATAGTGCTCTAGCCTTGCGTGATTATCATAATACCGGTCTGGGTGCCTTGAACTGGCTGATTAACTTGGTCAATCACGCTGAAAAAGATCCAGCAGCTTATGACGCCATGATTGAGGAATTAAAACGCATTCATGCAGTCTTGCTACAAGCGCCAAAACAATTCCTGTTGGTGTGTGAAGAACAGCAGTCTGAGCGTCTGATTGAAGAAATTCAAAACGTGTGGGACAAACTGGAAGTGAATACTGCACCTGCAGAATTGACTCAGGTTGAAAAAGTTAATCATAGCAATGATGAAGCCTGGTTGATTCAGACTAATGTGCAGTTCTGTGCAGCAGCTTATCCTGCGGTAGAAGTTTCACATCCTGATGCTGCTGCCTTGATGGTATTGGCAGGCTACTTGCGTAATGGTTATCTGCATAGCGCAATCCGTGAAAAAGGCGGTGCTTATGGTGGTGGCGCAAGCTATGACGGAAATGCATGTTCTTTCCGCTTCTATAGTTATCGCGATCCACGCTTAGCAGAGACTTTCCAGGACTTTGATGCAAGTATCCAATGGTTGCTTAACGCACCTCAACAACCGCATCAGCTGGAAGAAGCCATCTTGGGTTTAATTGCCAGTATGGACAAACCGGGGTCACCAGCAGGTGAAGCGATTACAGCCTGTTATGCCTACCTGCATCAACGTACGCCAGCATTCCATAAACAGCTTCGGGAACGTTTGTTGCATGTCACTTTAGATGATTTGGAACGTGTCGCACAGACTTATCTGGTTGAACAGCAAGCTTCAAAAGCGGTGGTTGCGCCATTTGCCAAACGAGAAACTTTAGAACAACTCGGCTTTACAATTCAGCAAGTTCAATAAATAAAAACAATGAGGATAGAGGATGGCGCTTAATTCTATTAAGCGCTCAACTTTGCAGCTAGGCGTTTTGCTTGGCTGTGCAGTTGGGACGCAAGTTAATGCGGAAGATAAAACTGTAGCGAGTAGTCCGATGCCGGCAACGGCTGAGGCTTGCTCTGCGGTTGAAACCAATTCAGAACGCTTGGCCTGTTATGATGCGGTATTTAAAATACCGGCCGATAGTAAGCCTGATATTGTTTCTGAACGGCGTGCAGCCATAGAAATTGCGCCCGAACCCGACAACCTCAAAGCGAAAATTGAACAGACCGTTTCCAATATCTATGCTTCTGAAGGATCAAAGCTGACTCCGGCTTTATCCTTGCTGGATAGCCGTTGGGAATTGTCGCCAGAAAGTAAACTGGGTACCTGGAATATCCGTTCCTATCAGCCGATTTATCTGATGCCAGGATTCTGGACTTCCAAGAAAAACGAGTTTCCGCAAAGCGAAAACCCAAATAACACGGTTAAAGAAGACCAGAATTTGACCTCGATTGAAGGGAAATTCCAGTTATCTTTAAAAACCAAGGCGGTTGAAAATATTCTGGGTGATAACGGTGATCTCTGGCTGGGCTATACCCAGTCTTCACGTTGGCAGGTGTATAACTCGGAAGAGTCCCGACCATTTCGTGAAACCAATTATGAGCCCGAAGCCAGCCTGATCTTCCGTACCAATTATGATCTGTTTGGTTTGAACTGGCGTATGCTGGGATTGACGCTTAATCACCAGTCTAATGGCCGTTCCGATCCATTATCTCGTAGCTGGAACCGGGTAATGCTGAATCTCGGTTTTGAAAAAGACAACTTCGCCATGATGCTGCGCCCTTGGTATCGTATTGAAGAAGACCGGGCTGATGACAATAATCCCGAGATTAAAAACTATATCGGGCGTGGGGATTTAACTGCATTTTATCGTCATAATGCCCACGATTTTTCCCTGATGTTGCGTCATACGCTAAAAGGTGGAGATGATAACCGTGGTGCAGTCCAGTTTGACTGGTCATTTCCGATCAGTGGGCGTCTACGCGGTCAATTCCAGCTCTTTGATGGTTATGGTGAAAGTCTGATTGATTATAATCACCGTGCGACCTATGTGGGCTTGGGTGTATCCTTAATGAATTGGTACTAATCTGTTTCATGTAAAAAACCACGCTTAGGCGTGGTTTTTTTGCTTATACCTATTCATTTAAATCTTAACCAATCTGAATTTCTGAAGGCGGATGTTTAAGACGGCTTTTCTTCGGTGTTGCAATTAAATAGGCAAGGGTCAAAGGTCCTAGACGACCCGCATACATCATCAGCATCAGAATGATTAAACTCGCTGGCTGCAATTCTCCAGTGACACCACGTGTTAATCCAACTGTACAGGCGGCAGAAACCGCCTCAAACAGCAAATCTAAAAAATCATGATCGGGTTCTAGAATGAGTAAACTCATAAAACCGGTCATGACCAGACCTGCAGTAATACACACAACCGCTAAGGCTTTAAAAGTAGTTTTCTCAGAAATAGAATGATTGAACAAGCGGATTTCATCTTCACGGCGTAGAAAACTGATTACGCTGATCACCACAATAATAAAGGTACCAACTTTAATTCCGCCCGCCGTACTTAAGGAACCGCCACCAATAAACATTAAAAAAATGGTGACTAGACTTGAGGCATCGCTCATCTGGTCCATGGGCAGACTATAAAAACCCGAAGAGCGGGGAACAGTGGCATGGAACCAGGCATTGAGTGCCTGATCACCTACACTCATCAGCGCTAAAGTCTGTGGATTAGAGGCTTCTAATAGCCAGAGTACAATAAAAGCACTCAGGTTAAGGCCCATAATCGTCGTTAGAATCAGCTTGCTATTCGGGCTAAGCTTGCGCCAGCTTTTATTCTGTTTTACATCCATCAGAACCAGAAAACCGATCCCGCCAATGATATACAGCATGCTGATCGTAAAGGTCACGAAATACTGGCCGGAAAAGCTCATCAAGCTATTGGGGAAAAGGGAAAATCCGCCATTATTAAACGCAGAAACACTATAAAAAGCCGCATAAAACAGTGCTTCACCAAAAGGATAATCTTCCAGCCACGCCATGGTTAAAATTAGGGTGCCAATGGCTTCGAAAAACAGGGAATATAGGAATACCGCTTTAATGGTAAAACTGACTTTCTTCAAACTGGTCTGGCCAATAGATTCCTGTGCCATCACTTGCTGTCTTAAACCAAGTTTAGGTGACAGACTCATAAAAGCGAGTATGGCAAAGGTCATAAAACCGAGGCCACCACATTGCAGCAGGAACATAATCACGACCTGCCCAAAGGGTGTATAAGCTTCACCAACATTGACCACAGATAGCCCGGTAATTGTCACTGCAGAAGTTGCTGTAAAAATCGCTTCTAACCAGCTGATTTCAGTTTGATGCGCAAAGGGCAGCATCAGTAATAAAGAACCAATAAAAATCAGTCCGAGAAAACCTAAGGCCAGCAGACTCGGTGGACTGAGATTGACAATCCTGTTCTGGTTTAAATTTGAGCTTTTCATATGGCCTTAAAATGCTTGGACAAACGGCGTAGAGGCTCTAGTAATCCTTCGACCACCAGAATGTCACCTTCCTTAAGTAGCAGCTCAAGATCCACGATATGTTGTATTTCAGTGCCGCGTTTATGTAAAAGAACTTTAATTTCGGGAACCTGACTCATTAACTGGTGTAAGGGAGTGTCATGATGATCGGCATGAATCTCGATCTTGACAATATAATGATCATCTTCAAGTGACATATAACGGCTAACCATCGGGTAGCTGAGTGATTGTGCCACACGAACGCCCATATCTTCTTCTGGGTGAATAATTTTTTCGACATTCAGATGAGTCAAAATCATATGGTGGGCTTTGGATTTGGCTTTGGCCCAAATTTTCTTTACACCCATATTTTTTAGATGCAGTACACACAGAATGCTGGCTTCAATATCTTCACCAATCGCGACTACGACTGCTTCACAGCGCTGGATATCCAGTTCATCCAGGACATGCTCATCGGTTGCATCGGCAATCACCGCATGGGTAAGCTGATCGGAAATATTTTCCACATATTTTTTATCGAGATCGATTCCAATCACATCATGTTTCAGGCTGATCAGTTGAGTCGCTACTGTTGCACCGAAGCTGCCCAGCCCAATGACTGCAAATAATGCCATGCATATTTCCCTAAATCTTTTTATTTCAAATTAGTTCATGTCTAAGTGCGTATCTTAAAGATTTTTATAGTTTTCAGCTATCTGGCCTTACATAAATACTTCATACATTTTTTTAGCTGGACATAAAAAAACCGCCTCGAAAGGCGGTTTATATCAAACTGATTATTTCAAGAAACGCTGATAACCCAGGTTGTTGGTGATTTCTTCATATGGATAAGTAATGCTTTCCAATGTCTCAATCAAACCATCTGGATTTTGCTGTGCATCTTCTGCTTCCAGGCCGACCAGTACGCGACCTTCTGCAGCGCCGTGGTTACGGTAATGGAACAGGGTGATGTTATGCGTTGGGCCAAGACGTTCCAGGAACATTAGCAGGGCACCTGGACGTTCCGGGAATTCCACGCGGAACAGGCGTTCATTTTCAATATCGGCATGACCGCCAATCAGGTAACGGATATGTAGTTTTGCGACTTCGTCATCAGACAGATCATCAACATCGTAGTCGAATTTCAGGTTTTCATAGATTTCCTGACGTTCTTTTTCACCATTTTTCAGGCTGATACCGACAAAGACCTGAGCTGCAGAAGCATCACTTGAACGGTAGTTAAACTCTGTGATATTACGGCCTTGTAGTGCACGGCAGAATTTCAGGAATGAACCTTTTTCTTCTGGAATAGTTACGGCAAAGATAGCTTCTTTGCGTTCGCCGAGTTCTGTACGTTCGGCAATATAGCGCAGACGGTCGAAGTTCATGTTCGCACCGCAAACAATCGATACGATGTTTTTGCCTTGAATGCCGTGTTCAGCGACATATTTTTTGATACCGGCCAATGCCATTGCACCTGACGGTTCTACGATGCTACGGCATTCATCATAAGTATCTTTAATTGCTGCACAGACTTCATCGGTATTGACCAGTACCACATCAGGTTCAACAATTGGGCCAGAATTATCTGATTTTTGCAGACGGATCACATCAAATGGTTTTTCACCAATTTGTGCCACCGCAGTACCATCGGCAAATAAACCGACAGATGGAAGAATCACACGTTCATTGGCTTCTAAGGCCGCTTTTAAGCACGCGGATTCATCATATTCCACAGGAATCACTTTGACATGCGGAGCCACATCTCCCAAGTACGCTGCAACACCGGCAATCAGGCCACCACCACCAACAGCAACGAAGACATATTCTACATCGCGCCATTGACGCAGGATTTCATTGGCAATCGTACCTTGACCTGCCATCACCAGTTCGTCGTCATAAGGCGGAATAAAGGTCATGCCATCTTCTTCGGCACGTTGAATGGCATATTTGTTGGCAACGTCAAATGAATCACCATGTAATACTACTTCACCCCCTAAACGTTTTACTGCTTGGACTTTAATGTCGGGCGTGGTCTTTGGCATCACAATAATCGCGCGAATACCCAGCTTTTTCCCTGACAGTGCCACGCCTTGTGCATGGTTGCCTGCTGAAGCTGTGATAACGCCACGTTCGAGTTGTGATTTCGGTAATTGACTAATACGGTTATAGGCACCGCGTAGTTTAAATGAAAAGACCGGTTGTAAATCTTCACGTTTAAAGCGAATGTTATTATTTAAGCGTTCGCTAATTCGTGGCGCTGCTTCGAGTGGGGTTTCGATTGCAACATCGTAGACCGTTGCTTGTAAAATTTGTCGAACCAAACGAGACAGCATGTTAATTTTCCATCTAACAGTTTAAAATAAGACTCTATTGTAACAAACCACACGGCTTTGCGGTTTAAAATTACTGCAAAAGTCCAAATTAGTTGAGTGATGTCATGAGTCTATATGCAACCCAAGATGAGAAAAAACAAGCTGCAGCCAAAGCGGCTTTAAAACACTTACCAAAAGGGGGCATTTTAGGCGTAGGTACAGGTAGTACCGTTAACTTTTTAATTGACCTTTTACCAGAACTGCAATTGGAAGCTGCTGTTGCAAGTTCTGAAGCGACTGCACAGCGTCTGAAGAAATTAGGCATTGAAGTGGTTGATATGAATAGCGTGGGCGGTTTAGATGCCTATGTCGATGGTGCTGATGAAATTGACCGTCATATGCACATGATCAAAGGTGGTGGTGCTGCGCTTACACGTGAAAAAATCGTGGCGTCGATTGCGAAAAAATTCGTATGTATCGTCGATGATTCGAAATGGGTAGAGCAGTTGGGTCGTGATTTCCCATTACCTGTTGAAGTGATTCCAATGGCACGTTCAGCAGTCGCACGTAAGTTGGTGGCATTAGGTGGTGATCCTGCTTACCGTGAAGGTGTAGTGACTGATAATGGAAATGTTATTTTGGATGTGCATAACCTGAATATTCTGAATGCGCTTGAGCTGGAAAAAACGATTAATGACATTCCAGGCGTCGTATGTAACGGTATTTTCGCGATCAATAAAGCGGATATTGCGATTGTTGCGACCAATAATGGTATTGAAGAGCGTACAGCGATTTAAGAAATCCTCCCTGACCCTCCTTTTTCAAAGGAGGGAAAAGTCTTTAATTTGATAAAGCTCCTCGAAACTTCTATAAGTTTGAACTTCCCCCTTTATTAAAGGGGGATCGAGGGGGATTAGTAAAATAACGATTAAATATAAAAAATGATCCTAAACGACCTGCCCGAAATTCAAATCACCCGAAATGTTCGCTCAACACGTCTCAGACTGCGTGTAGAGGGTGATCAAATCCGTTTAACCGCACCTGTATTTTGTAGCAAAAAACAGATTCAAAATTTTATTGACCAAGCGGAAAGCTGGCTACTCAAAACCTGGAAATTGCAGCAGGAAAAAAATCAAAGTATTGATAGATCTTTACCAGCAGAATTGCAGCTTTTTAATCAGACTTCACCCATTCAGATTGTTTATCAAAGTCAGAAGCAGAACTTCCTTTTTGATGCTGAAATATTACAGTTGTCGATTAGTGATCGAAATCCTGAAGGATATTTAAAAGCTTTTATTATTTCTTATGCCAAAGAGCAGCTGTCTGTTTATCTGAACAAAGTAAGTCAAGAAACAAGATTATCATTTAACATTTGTAATGTTCGCCAGCCGAAAACACGATGGGGCAGTTGTTCGGCCAAACATGACATTATGCTAAATAGCGGCATCATTTTATTTTCTGAAAAAATCGTGCGTTATTTATGTGTGCATGAACTGGCCCATACCCGGCATTTTGACCATAGTCCACGATTTTGGGCAGAGGTAGCAAAGCATGATCCAAATTATTTAATTCACCGTAAAATTCTGAAAAATACTGTCATGCCATATTGGTGGGCAGCTTAAGAATATCTTTAAAGGAACGAGGATAGTATTTATTTACTTCCAAATAGCCTAAGCAATAGGTATCATCCTCTCAAATTTTTTAAAAACACTCAAAATAAAAGGGTAAATAAAAAACCATCAATCCCTAGTGAAACAGTTTAGAAAACCTCAAGTTCCTGTCATACTACAGCCCATAAAGGAAACATCTAGTTTGAGGTAATCATCGTGATTTCAGTGGGTATTGTGGGTGGTACAGGTTATACAGGCGTTGAACTTTTACGTCTATTACTGCGACATCCGAATGTAGAGGTTAAAGCACTGACATCACGTACTGAAGCAGGCCGTCGTGTTGACGATATGTTCCCGAGTCTGCGTGGACATACGGATCTTCAGTTTTCTGATCTCAGCCTTGATCTATTAAAATCATGTGATGTGGTATTTTTCGCGACACCACATGGCGTTGCCATGAAACATGCTGAAGAACTTGTTGCTGCCAATACCAAGGTAATTGACCTTGCAGCGGATTTCCGTTTGCAAAATCTGGCACAGTTCGAAAAATGGTATGGCATGGAACATGCTTGCCCAGAAGTGTTAAGAGATTCTGTTTATGGTCTGTCTGAGCTTAACCGTGACCAGATCAAACAGGCGAGTGTAATTGGTAATCCGGGCTGTTATCCAACGACGGTTCAGCTTGGTTTGGCACCAGTTTTAAAGGCGGCAGAAGCTTTGGTAAAACCAGAAAGCATTATTATCGATGCAAAATCTGGGGTATCAGGTGCAGGCCGTAAAGCCAGCCTGGGCATGATCTATTCTGAAAATGCTGATAACTTTAAGGCTTATGGCGTTGCGGGCCACCGTCACCATCCTGAAATCGTAGAAGCATTAGAAAATATTTCAGGTCAAAAAGGCGTGTTTGACCATATCCTGTTTGTGCCGCATCTGGTGCCGATGATTCGTGGGATGTTATCAACGATTTATATCGATTTGACTGAAGCAGGTCAGGCAGCTGACTTGCAGTCACTGTACGAGCAGTTCTATGCCAATGAACAGTTTGTTGATGTAATGCCAGCAGGCAGTTCACCAGAAACCCGTTCGGTGCGTGGTGCTAACCAGTTGCGTATTGCACTATACAAACCACAACCAACCAAGCTGGTGATTCTGGTGGCTCAGGACAATCTAGTCAAAGGTGCAGCTGGTCAGGCAGTACAGAACATGAACCTGATGTTTGGCTTTGCAGAAAATGCAGGCTTGAATAATATTGGTTTATTACCATAAAAAACGTATTAGAACTTCACACACATTTAGATTTGGATTTAAATGTGTGTCTTGAACAAAGTATACAGAGATCAAAATGCCGAATAATGAGTCAAACATGACGATCCAGGAACCCTCTACAAAGAAACCATTGATGAAAGGCAATACACCTTTGGTAATCGGTGCTGCTGTGTTGATTCTGGGTAGTGGCTTGCTGGGCTATACGGTCGGGCATCGGCAAGGTTTGACTGCGGTAGGTTTTGAGGCGGATGCGGAACAACTGGTTGAAGTGGTACAAAAACAGAAAACTAGTCTGGAAACACTGAATAAATCTCTGAATACAGCGGTTCAGGAACGTGATTTGGCCGTTAGCAATGCCAATGATCTTTATCTGGCTGCAAATAAGGCGCGTGATGCCCAGGAGCAGGCTGAAAGCGTTGGTACGATCTACCGCGAGATCTTGCGTCAACGCGGTGGTTTAGCATTGACAGTTCAACATCTGGGGATTAAGGCATTGCCTGATAATGCCTTCGAATACCAGATTGATCTGGTTCAGGTCAGCCCAGGCAAAAATCGTGCTTCTGGTACAGTGGAACTGCGCTTGATTAAGGGTACTGAAATTCTGGTCGTGCCGCTTGAAGATAAAAACTTTAATTTTGACAATTACGAACGTTTGACTGGTCGCTGGACCATGCCTAAAGGTTTTAAACCAGAATTTATTGAAGTGCGCCTCTCAGGGACTAAGCCTGTGATTCGCCGTTTTAGCTGGGATCAGGGGAAAGCTGTTGAAAGCCAGTCAACAGTCCTGTCAGAGATTCCAAAAACTGAAGCAAATGCAAATTAAGTGTGAAATAGAAATCGTATGCCAAGCAATAAACGTCCAAAATGTTTAAGTGAGATCAAAAATTCTTTTTACGAGTCCGGCATGGTTGATTGGCATATTAGCCCGCGTTTAACAGACGAGCCTTTTCACGATGATGACGCTGACCTTGCAGTCCAGACTGCACCTCCTGAACTGAAGCGTCCACCGATGTATGCAGTGGTATTATTGAATGACGATTACACTCCAATGGAGTTTGTAATTGAAATTTTACAACAATACTTTGCAATGAATCTTGACCAAGCTACACAAGTAATGCTAACTGTACATTATGAAGGAAAAGGTGTAGCTGGGGTCTATCCTCGAGACATTGCGGAAACCAAAGCGAACCAAGTCAATAATTACGCTCGATCTCAAGGTCATCCTTTACTTTGCCAGATTGAGCCGAAAGATTAAGGGGGTTGCATGCTCAGTCGTCAATTAGAAGTATCACTACGTTTGGCTGTCAGCATGGCTCGTCAAAAGAGACATGAGTTCCTGACCGTAGAACATTTATTATTAGCTTTACTCGACAATGATTCTGCCGTGAATGCCTTAAAAGCATGTGGTGCAGATATTATCGTTTTGCGTAAAGAATTAGAAGAGTACGTAGAACAACATACCCCTAAACTCGGTGAAAATAGTGATCAGGCACCTCATCCTACAGAAAGTTTTGACCGGATTTTGCAACGTGCAATTTTCCATGTTCAATCCAGTGGCGGTGATCGTACTGTAGAAGGCGCCGATATTCTGGTTGCGATGTATTCTGAGCGTGATTCTTTTGCAGTTTATCTGCTTAAACGTCATCAGATTAACCGTCTGACTTTAACTCAGTACCTTTCTCATGGTACGCGTAAAGACGAAGTACAGTCTGAAGAAGAAATTGAAGAACTGGACGGTGAATCGGCCTCTTCCAATAATTCTGGTCCGCTAGAGTTATATACGACAAACCTGAATCAGGAAGCTCAACGCGGCAAGACAGATCCATTGATTGGCCGTGAAAAAGAAATTGAGCGGGCAGCGCAAATTTTATGCCGCCGTCGTAAAAATAATCCCTTACTTGTTGGTGATCCAGGTGTGGGTAAAACGTCGATTGCTGAAGGTCTGGCTTGGTTAATTGTGAATGGCAAGGCACCTAAGCCACTGGAAAATGCTGAAATCTATAGCCTAGACATCGGCGCACTGGTGGCGGGAACTAAATACCGTGGTGATTTCGAAAAGCGTTTAAAACAACTATTAAATGCCTTGAAGAAAAAACCAGATGCAGTACTGTTCATTGATGAAATTCATATGATCATCGGTGCAGGTTCAAGCATGGGCAGCACCATGGATGCATCGAATCTAATCAAGCCTGCATTGGCAAATGGTTCATTGCGTTGCATCGGTTCAACCACATTCCAGGAATACCGTCAGGTCTTTGAAAAAGATCATGCCTTGTCACGTCGGTTCCAAAAAATAGATGTGAATGAGCCTTCGATTACAGAAACAATTGATATCTTGCGTGGCCTGAAATCTAAATTTGAAGATTTCCACCATGTGCAGTATGACGATCAGGCACTGGTTTCTGCGGTTGAACTGTCAGCGAAATTTATTAATGACCGTTTCTTGCCAGATAAAGCGATTGACGTGATTGATGAGGCCGGTGCACAACGCCGTTTGAAAGCTGAGCAAGATGACAGCCTGATTACAGTTGAAAACATCGAAGACATTGTGTCCAAGATTGCCCGTATTCCACCGAAAACGGTTTCTAAAGATGACAAGTCTGTACTGGAGAACCTTGAGCGTGATCTGAAACGTGTGGTCTTCGGCCAAGATGAAGCAATTGAAGCTTTAGCTTCTGCGATCAAACTGTCTCGTGCAGGTTTGAAATCGCCTGATAAGCCAGTCGGTAGTTTTGTCTTCGCAGGTCCAACGGGTGTAGGTAAAACTGAAGTCACCAAGCAATTGGCGAAAATTTTGGGTGTAGAGCTGGTACGTTTTGACATGTCCGAATACATGGAACGTCATGCAGTCTCTCGTCTGATCGGTGCGCCTCCAGGTTATGTTGGTTTTGACCAAGGTGGTTTGCTGACCGATGCGATTCACAAAAATCCGCATTGTGTATTACTTCTAGATGAGATTGAAAAAGCGCATCCAGATGTATTCAACTTGCTATTACAAATCATGGATCATGGTTCCTTAACGGATAATAATGGTCGTAAGTCCGATTTCCGTAATGTGGTACTGGTTCTAACGACTAATATTGGTGCGGAAAGTATTTCCCGCGTCAGCATTGGTTTCATGGAACAGGACAACAGTAATGATAATCAGGAAGCGATGAAGAAAGCCTTCTCGCCAGAATTCCGTAACCGTCTGGACGGTGTAATTCAGTTTAAGGCATTGCCGAATACCATTATTGAAAATGTCGTGGATAAATTCCTGACTGAACTTCAGGCACAACTGGATGAGAAGAAAGTGGTGCTGGAGGTGGATCAAAGCGCACGCGAATGGATGGCTGAAAATGGCTATGACCGTTTGATGGGTGCTCGACCAATGCAGCGTCTGATTCAGGAACATCTGAAAAAACCACTGGCTGAAATGATCCTGTTTGGTGAACTGGCTGAAAATGGTGGTAACGTTTCAGTTTCTGTGAAGAAAGAAAATGGTAAATCTGTCGGTCTGAAACTTGAAGTCTTCGAAGATCAGACTGCTGAACCAGCTTAATCATTGAATAGATCATCATCAGACCCGTGTTCGCACGGGTTTTGTTGTTTTATTTGCCCTTAATTTATGTACTCTTGGTTTAAAGAGTTTCTGATTTAGCGGAATATATGGATATCCAAATTAGCAAACTTTTAACTACGTTTTTTCTATTTTTATTAACAGCATTGATGGAAATTTTGGGCTGTTATTTTCCTTACCTGATTTTAAATCAGGCGAAGAGCCAGTGGTTATGGGTTCCGACGGCATTAGCTTTAGCTGCTTTTGTCTGGCTTTTGACTTTGCATCCAGCCGCTTCTGGGCGTATTTATGCCGCCTATGGGGGAATTTATATTTTCTCAGCATTGATGTGGCTGAGATTCGTTGATCAGATCAGCCTTTCACGTTGGGATCTGCTTGGGGGAATCGTGGTCATTCTAGGTGCATTAATTATTATTTTACAGCCGCAAGGTTTGATCCGTTGACCGTCTGTTTATATTTACCAAAATAGAATTTATCAAAATATAAAAGGCAGCTAAAGCTGCCTTTATTGATTCTAGACAAGATTATTTTACATTACAGTCTTTCTGGGAGAGGTCAACATTATAAGTGTGTGTTTGGGAGCTGAGACTAAGTTCGATTTTATAAGGATTGACGATCTGATAGCGATGTTCAAAAAAGATCTGGCAGTTATTTAGAAGATTATTACGAATCACTTTAAGAACTTCTTTACGGCCTAAGTCTTTCTCAAACTGGCTAAAGTCGGGTGTCGTGATCATGCCTTTAAGCGTGGTTTTATTGGCTGTAAGTTGTAACTGCTCTATGATTGTATTCTGATCGATCTGTAGCGGTAAAGTCTTGGAATCTTCCGCACTTAGCACGGTAAGCAGCTCGTTCAGCTCAGCTTTTTTCTCAATTTTAAACTTGCTGTCCAGAATGCCTTTTCCTTGGAGATACTGGTCGAATTCAGAAGCATACACCGGTAAAGCAGCACTACTAAAACCTGCCAGGAGTGCCAAAGTCCAATATTTTTTTTGCATTGTATCGCATCACTTTTTATGTCATTTCAATTCTGATTATAAGAGCTGAAACAAAAAAAGCACCAGAGATTGGTGCTTAATTTGTGAAGATTTTTTGAAGGAATCAGTCTTTTTTCAGGTTTTCATTCAACAGGAATTCAACCAGTGCTTTTTGTGCATGAAGGCGGTTTTCTGCTTCATCCCAAACCACAGCATTTTTGTGATCCAGCATGTTTTCAGAAATTTCTTCACCACGATGCGCAGGTAAGCAATGCATGAACAGGCAGTCTGGGTGTGCAAGATCCATTAGGCGTTCATTCACCTGATAATCTGCAAAAGCTTTTTCACGGATTTTCTGTTCTTCTTCCTGGCCCATACTTGCCCAAACGTCAGTGACGATCAGGTCGGCATTGACTGCTGCATCTTCAGCAGTATCGACCAGTTCTACACAGTGTGCGAATTCAGACAGGAACTGTTCTTGAGGCTCATAGCCTTTCGGTGCAGCCACTTTTAGCTTGAAGCCCCACATGTGCGCTGCTTCGATATAAGAGTTACACATATTATTGCCATCGCCGATCCAGGCAACAGTTTTACCTTCGATCGAACCGCGATGTTCCAGATAAGTCTGCATGTCAGCAAGTAACTGGCAAGGGTGATGATCATCAGTCAAAGCGTTGATCACTGGAACTTTTGAATAAGAAGCAAAACGTTCTACGATATCGTGACCGAAAGTGCGGATCATCACAATATCCAGCATGCTGGAAATCACACGTGCAGAATCTTCAATTGGCTCACCGCGACCCAGTTGGGTATCGCGTGAAGACAGGAAAATGGCGCTACCACCAAATTGGCTCATGCCAGCTTCAAACGAAACACGCGTACGGGTACTCGATTTTTCAAAAATCATGCCCATCACTTTACCAACAAAGGGTTGGAACACTTCATTGTTATGCTGTTTGCGCTTAAGCTCAATTGCGCGTTGCAAAATCTGGTTAAGTTCTAAAGTTGATAAATCGCGTAAGGTGAGAAAGTGACGGAGAGCCATTCGTTACTCCACAATAATTGCCGAAAAACTCGATCAACAATCAGTTGTTGGTTAGTTTAAGAAAAAATACGGAATCGGCTAATATACTATAAGCAATGAAAAATGCAAAAAAAACTAGACTTTTTGATGACCGTCTAAAAATCGATCCACACAATAACTGATGTATTTGTCGATTTCCTGATCATCTTCCTGTACCGGAATTCCCATCAGAATCCGCCATTCCAGATTACGCAAGATGCCAAAATATAACTGGGCCGAATATTGCGGATTCTCGCAATGCAATAAACCTTGCGCATCTGCTTGTTCTAAAGCCGTGGCAATCGCACTTTGTACATGTACTGGGCCTCGTTCATGAATATGCTGCGCGAGTTCCGGATTACGCTGACTCTGTTCCAGCACCAGACGCATAAAGGCTGAATTTTCCGGTTGCATGATCTGATGATAAAAATTAAGCAGCGTATGTACCAGATAACTACGAAAATCCAGAGCCATCAGCTCGATCGGAATACTGATATCTTCAAAAAACTTGATACGACGATAATCGCAAATGGCCTTAAACAAGCCTTCTTTGTTGCCAAAGTACTTGTAAATAGAAGCCTTGGAACCGCCTGCATGCTGGACAATATCATCAAGAGAAACTGCATCATAACCATGTTCCAGAAACAGTTCGGTCGCAGAGATCAGCAGCGCAACGCAGCGCTCATGACCACGTTTGGTTTGTGGCAGATCTTTGGCGAGTGGTTCCAGATGAACAAGGTTTTGCATAGAGGATGGTATATCAACAGGTTATATAAACTTGGTAGTTCATCATAACAAATATATCCGCAGATTTCACAATCGGACCGGATGAAGGCGGAATTTATTCAGTGAATCAAGTAAAACTTAAAAGTTTGACTAAAGTTTTAGAGTTTTTATTCTATTGGCTTATAGCATCATGGTTTCAAATCGGTATACTCAAATCTCAATAATTATAGCCAAGACTGTGGAAGGGAAGATGACAGAACAAATGTCTGCAGGTTTAAAGTTTAGACAAGCGCTTGAAGTCGAAAAACCATTACAAATTATGGGCACAGTGAATGCCTATGCTGCCATGATGGCCAAACAGGTCGGCTATAAAGCCATTTATCTCTCTGGTGCCGGTGTTGCCAACTATTCTTATGGTCTACCTGATCTAGGCATGACCAGCCTAGATAATGTTCTGGAAGATGTGCGTCGCATTACTGAACGTGTGGATACACCCTTGCTGGTTGATATCGATACAGGCTGGGGCGGTGCATTTAATATCGCACGTAGCATCAAGCAGATGATTGCTGCTGGCGCTGCAGCTGTGCATATCGAAGACCAAGTTGCACAAAAGCGTTGTGGTCATCGTCCGAATAAGGAAATTGTGACCCAACAGGAAATGGTTGACCGGATTAAGGCAGCTGTCGATGCCAAAACCGATTCAAACTTTGTGGTGATGGCACGTACCGATGCATTACAGAAAGAAGGTCTGCAGGCAGTGATTGACCGTGCTTGTGCCTGTGTCGAAGCAGGTGCAGATGCCATTTTTGCTGAGGCAATGACGGATATTACGATGTATCGCACCGTATGTGATGCAGTTGGTGTCCCAGTATTGGCCAATATTACCGAATTTGGTGATACCCCATATTACACCACTGAAGAACTGGCTGAGCAGGGTATTCGCATGGTACTTTACCCGCTATCAGCCACCCGTGCGATGCAAAAAGCGGCACTGGAAGTGATGCGCTCAGTGCGTGAAAATGGTACACAGGTGCATGTTCTGGATAAAATGCAACCGCGTAAAGAATTATACGAATTTTTAGATTATCACAGCTTCGAAAACACATTAGATAAACTGTTCAAGCAGGAGAATTAAAACAATGGCTGAAGGAAAAGTACTCACTGGCGCAGGATTGCGCGGACAAGTCGCAGGCAAAACTGCACTTTCAACAGTAGGCAAAAGTGGTGCAGGCCTGACCTATCGCGGCTATGACGTACAGGATCTGGCAGAAAACTGTCAGTTTGAAGAAGTCGCTTACCTGATTTTCTTTGGTGAATTACCAACTTCAGAACAGTTGGCAGCCTATAAAGCAAAACTGAAATCTTTGCGTGTACTGCCACAAGCATTGAAAGAAGTACTTGAGCGCATTCCAGCGGACTCACATCCAATGGATGTGATGCGTACTGGCGTATCGATGCTGGGCAACCTTGAAACTGAACAGTCTTTTGATCAGCAACAGGATGTTGCAGACCGTATTCTGGCGACGCTACCAGCAATTATCTGCTATTGGTATCGCTATAGCCATGACGGCGTACGCATTGATGAAAATACCGATGATGATTCAATCGGTGCTCAGTTCCTTCATTTGCTACATGGCAAGAAGCCAAATCAGCTGCATGAACAGGTGATGAATGTATCCCTGATTCTGTATGCAGAGCATGAATTTAATGCTTCAACCTTCACAGCGCGTGTTTGTGCATCAACTTTGTCTGACCTGCATTCATGTATTACCGGCGCAATTGGTTCACTACGGGGTCCATTACACGGCGGTGCCAACGAAGCGGCAATGGACATGATTGAAAACTGGAAATCTCCAGAAGAAGCCGAGCGCAAAATGCTGGGCATGCTGGAGCGTAAAGAAAAAATCATGGGCTTTGGTCATGCGATCTATAAAGACAATGATCCGCGTAATGGCATTATCAAGCAGTGGTCTGAAAAACTGGCAAAAGATGTGGGTGATACTGTGCTCTATCCAGTATCAGTACGTTGTGAAGAAGTGATGTGGCGCGAGAAAAAACTGTTCTGTAACGCAGACTTTTTCCATGCTTCTGCTTATCACTTTATGGGTATTCCAACCAAACTGTTTACGCCAATCTTTGTGATGTCACGCGTCACAGGTTGGGCGGCGCATGTGATGGAACAACGTGCAGATAACCGGATTATCCGTCCGAGCGCGGATTATACCGGTCCAGAATTGCGTAAAGTGGTTCCAATTGCTGAACGCACTTCTGCTGCGTAAGCCAGAGATATTCTAAATATAAAAAATAAGGTCTCCACGAGACCTTATTTTTTTTCTGATTATTTATTGACGTTGGTTTAACGACTTAATAATGCTGGATCTTCAATATGATAACCGGTTTCGAATGGGAGGCCTAAGTATTTTACCGTCACCAGTATTTTATTCTGTTTCGGTACTTTATAAGTCTGGTTTAATCTTAAATCTGCTTTATAGCTGACTGCTTGTTGAACAGGACTTTTATACTGGCCAGATTGCACTCGATATTGATAAGTCCATTTTGGGACTTTCTGTTTAGGGTCATGCCATGCAGGGGCGGTACCTTTGCTGGTCTTTAATAGCTTAAGCTGGATGGCTTGCTTTCTCAGTGGTACCAGCGGAATTAGTCGCTTTTTAATTTTGGCAATTTCCTGGTTAAACTTACGGCTGTCCTGATCGTAGTCAATCTGCTTGGTTTTTGGATTGATATACAGGGAGTTCACCTGAATTAACTGATTCGGAGTTTTGGATTTAAAATTATAATAATACAGTTGAGGTAGGCGTCCGCGACCATCGAGATAATGCCGCAACAGATAAAGTTTCTGGTCTTTGACTTCATAACCCAAAACTTCAATATTCTGTGGGCCACCAACAGTGGCGAAAGCGGATACAGGAATACCAAGGGCGAGCAAAAGGGCTGCAATTCTTATTTTCATCACTGATCAGGCCTCATTAAAAAAACGTACTTTTATAGAAATAATTTAACTATAAATACAGTAGAAATAATGAAGTTTGATCAGCACTCAATATAAACAGTTTTAGCTTTAGGTGTTGAGTAGATTAATCATGTCATGTGCGATGACGGCTGCCAGTTTATTGAGACGTTCCTGTGGAGTACCTTTAATATAATACTGGAACTGGTGAGTCTGAAGACCATCATAAACAGCGGCAAAGAAAGTACCTTCCGGCTTATCTGGGGTCGCGCTACCGCCTGGTTTAAGCAAGCCTGTACAAGCAATAATCCAGTCAGCTTCCTGAAACATTTTTTTGCCTGCCTCAGCCAGAGCAACCGTTACAGGCATGGATTCAGCTGAATGGGTACTAATCAGATTCGGAGAAATTCCCAAGACATTAATCTTCACAGACGGATCGTAGCACACTAGACCACCCAGCAAGATTTCAGCACCTTCATTTTTGCAAATTGAAAACTGACTGGTTAAATAGCCAGAACTTGCACTTTCAATAAAAGCAATCTTGATGTTTCTTTGTTCCAGCAGGCCACAACATGTTTTAATCATAATGTCTATTTTGTCTTAGAAGGTAATCCTTATTCCAATGTAGTCCCATTTTGCTTTTGTATCAACTGTGAGATTATTTCTTTATTATGATGAAAGGTAAAATATTTTTGTAATTTTAGTATTCCAAACGTAAGTTTGGCAGTTGTTAAACTGATTGCTTAATGCTTGGACAATATTTGAAATTAATGGTTTTAACTTGCTCTGATCAGTGGTAAAAATAAAAATAAAGTGCGTAAGGAAAGTAGGTTGTAAGAATGAAAACCACAGTAAAGTATTCCGTATTAAAAAGTCTAGATTATCAACTGGGTACTCCTTTATTTCAGGAAGAAATTGAGGCAGATGGTCAATATTTTGATCAGATCCCAAGCATCATTCATTACCAGAATTTAAAGTTTAAAGTCAAAAGCAAAGAATTAAAGCGTTTATATCTGGCCGAAGAGCAAGAAGAAAGCCAAACCATTATTGTAAAAGTGGTCGCAATCTAAAAATAACTTATTAAAAATAAGCCTCTTAAAATAAGAGGCTTATTTATTGGATAAAGATCGTTAAAATAAAATTTGATTAGATTTAATAAAAAAATCTAATAATAATTTTAAAAATATAAAGTCAAGGTAAATTGGCAACTGAAAAGGCCTTATTTGTGATTCTATGTAATATATTCTGCTATTTAAAAATGGTTTTTTTCGTTTTTATATTTAATGATCTAATTTTTAGAAAATTAGGTTAAACATGTATAAGAAATTATAATTTTAAATAATTAATAAAATTCAATATCTTATAAATATAATCATATTTTATATAAGTAGCAAAATGTATTTCTAAATTTTATTTTAAATTTAAGTTTATATACAATTTTTTGATTAAGTTATGACTTTAATTGAAAAATAAAATTTATAAAAGATAGAAAGCTTTCAATATGTGTTCATTCTATTATTAAAAGTAATTTATGTTTCTTATAAATCCAGACTTCAATTACTTAACTTACCTTTTTTTACATTGAATTAATATGTAACAGGTAATAACTTGGCGAATTTTTAAAAATAGGTAGAGTAAATATTAAGTCGAATCCTAATCATCGGCGATTTAAAGCAAATAGTAAGGAGTTACACCATGGCTAATAATCAACAGCAAAATCAGCAAGACCAACAGAACCAACAACAACAGCAAGACCAACAACGTCAGCAAAACCAGAATCAAAATCAGCAACAGCCGAACCAGCAGCAACAACAGCCGCAGGGCCAACAGGACCAGCAACGCAATCAGCAACAACAGCAACAGCCACAACAAGATAACCAGCAGCAAAATTTGCGTAATCAATAAGATTAGTCAAAGCTGCAGCGTTCATATCTAAGCTGTGTAATCTCTACAAAAAACCGCCTTCTTTAAGGCGGTTTTTTTATTGTTCAGAATAAATCAGCATTGAATATTGGATTTTACTTTATAAAAGTCGAGCGCATTTTTCAGATCTTTCAGTAATTCCTGCTCCTCATATTCTTGTGGCATTAGTTTTATTAGGGCCGGCATATAATAAGTTTTATATTCTTTAGGATAATCCTCACATAAAATATGTGTTCTTTCCTCAAGGCTAATAGTAGAAGAATCTAATTTATCTAAATAAGCACTCAATCGGGCATCGGATTGTTCAAACTGAGCTTTCACTGCCGGATCAGGTTCAGCTGATACATCTGCCTGTTGTTTTTGGCAGCCTGTGATGGCCAATGCCAATAGGGCAATTATGAATAATGATATTTTCATGGCAACAATATATTGTTATCAGTCGTTGGAAAAATTATAAAGAGAAATGAGTGAAAGAGCACCTGCCTTTAAACTCATTGACAGCTGAGAAAATAGAAAATTAAAAGGACTTTGATAAAATAAATAAAATATCTACCAATATGTATAAGTTGCATCTCTGCTTTTATGACTCACTTGATTGAATGAAAACTGAATGAATCAAAGTTTTTTGTATTTAATTGCATCTAAGTTGATGAAAAATAGCCAATAAAATATAAAACATAACCTATATTCAACATTTGGTAAAATAGCCTCTATATTTCATATACATATTAGATGCATGACAAGTGGTACTTTATCACCACTATAACAACTCAGATAAAATAATTTAAAATCAGCAAGTTAAAAAGCCTTGTTTAATCTAGACAGTTAAACAGGGCCCATTTTTTAGATCATAAATATGTCTAAAACAGATGATTCTCCGATATTTATCCTTCACATAAGTTTTCATATACAACATAAAACCTGAAAATACGTTCAAGTGTGAAACATGAATAGATGTTATTTATATATCTCTTTTCATGAAAAGACAGGGTAGAGCTATGATGAGATGTATCTGTGCATTTGGTATGGGTGTCATGGTGGGATGTTGCTTTAAATCTTGCAAAGAAAAAATGTGCCGGATGATGAGCAAGGATCAGGGTACCAAAGACCAAGCGCCAAAACATGAAGAGAGTGTACAAATTTAGAGGCTATAGCTTGCCTGTGCGATCGCAGTACAGGTGAGTGATTCAATCGTTTCAAGGTAAATAAATCGTGGAGCTGTAAGCCATTATCTTTAAAGCAACTAAGCTCGATCCATGATCGAGCTGTTCACAGTCAGGAGAAACACATGTTCCAATTTATATGTTGTTTATTTGGTCTTCATGGTGCGACTGAAATTGATTACACAGTCGATGATTTTGAAGTCAAAAAGTGTCGTGATTGCTTGAAAGATTTAAATTAACTCTCTAGACCTTCGCGGTATAGATGGATGTTGAACCCCCGTTTGATATAGATCGACGGGGTTTTCATTTTTTATTATTGATATTTGATATTTGAAAATAGAACTAATATATCAAAGCGATATTTTTATAAGTTATTGATAGTTAATTAATAAAATTACTAAAAATAAGGGTTTATTTAATTTTAACTTGTGATTTGACCATAACAATACTCATCTCAACTAAATTCATCCTTTAAGCGTTATTGCAATATGCGATATTTAGGTTATACTCTGAATATAGCAAAA
The DNA here is from genome assembly GCF_013419905.1 of Acinetobacter sp. YH12046. Classification (NCBI taxonomy): domain Bacteria; kingdom Pseudomonadati; phylum Pseudomonadota; class Gammaproteobacteria; order Moraxellales; family Moraxellaceae; genus Acinetobacter; species Acinetobacter sp. YH12046. The sequence continues at coordinate 110,312 of NZ_VOZF01000002.1, read as the reverse complement.
TGCGATAAATAATTATGCATGTGATCACTCACGCTCGGATTCTGGAAGCAATGCAAAAGTGGCCACACGCTGAAACTGCATTGGATGGTTGGTATCGAATTATCAAGGCCAATGATCCTAAGGATTTTGCCGACATGAAGCGATTATTTCCCGCAGTCGATAAAGTCGGGAAATTTCATGTCTTTGATATTGGTGGCAACAAGATCAGGTTGATCGCAGTTGTGATGTATCAAGCAAAACGTGTCTATATTCGCCATGTCTTATCCCATCAGGAATATGACAAAGGTCATTGGAAGGAGGCTTAATATGAATGCAATGATTAAACAGGCCGTTGATCACTGGCGTTATGTTGCACCTTTGCTCAGCAAGCCAGAAACTGAAGAAGACTTTAATACGCTCACTGAAGCTTTAGATGAACTTCTGGATATTGTAGGTGATGATGAGTCGCATCCCTTAATGGGGCTGATTCTTCAACTGGGTGATTTAGTCTCAGCTTATGAACATGAGCATTTGCCGATGCCAGAAGGCGATGGTCGTACTGCACTGGCTTTCCTGATGGAACAGCATGGTCTCAGCCAATCAGATCTATCTGACATAGCTACCCAGTCGGTCATTTCTGAAATCCTGAATGGTAAACGTCAGCTCAATATCCGTCATATTAAAGCTTTGTCTGAACGTTTTAATGTTTCTGCAGATACTTTCTTTTAAGTAATAAGAAACCAAATTTTAAGATCGATGAGCTGTGTTTCCTGAAAGCAGGTTGCACAGCCAAATAGATTTAGATTCGAACCAGAAGTCTATATAAGCTCTGATTAGAAGAATGTATGTTTATTAAAATGTATGGAAAACATAAATATTATTGATGTTTAACCTTATATGTCCTAATAATTTTCTAAGCATCTAGAGGAAAGGGAATATATATGACAACTCATGCAGAACACCAAACAGAGCAAGAAGATAATCCGCAAAAAGAATCTAATGATGATAAAGGCAATCAAGCAACCTATAAGGGCGTAAAGCCTAAGAAAAAGCCTAATGCCGAGCCAGAGCATCCGCTGAGGGAGCAGAAATAAGTATTTTATATGAATAAAGCCCTAGCTTGGTTTAGGGCTTTTCAGTTGGTCCACAAACCTTGCTCTTTAGGCCTTGCTATAAATTCATCTTTCATTTCAAAGAAAAAATTATGAGCTTGTTCATGGTCGCAGTTGAGCCAGTCGTGTCGTAATTCTTCAGGAATCACAATAATCGAACGTTTTTCATCATTCGGCTTGTGAAACCGTTTCATAAATGGGTGCTGATCCGAATTTATGGTAAGCATCGAAAAGGATCTGATTTTCTCACCTTCAATCAATGCATCCTCATAAATTGCTGCAACCGTGAAAGGATGACCATCTTCACGTGAAATACCAAACCAGTGTGGTTTATCGTCTATATATTTAGGCTCAAAGAATGTATCGACTGGGACTAAAGTAAACTGGTTATTTTTCCAGGCATGTCGAAAACTTGGTTTGGATGCCACTGTTTCACTCCGGGCATTGTAGGTATGTCTGCCATATTTCAACTCTTTTGCCCAAGATGGAACTAGTCCGAAACGTGCAATATCCAGCTCAAACTTGTCCGCACCACGCATAATGATTGGGGCGGGTGCTAATGGATAAACATGTATTTTTATTCCGAGTTCCAGTTGTTCTTCATGAATATCTAGTAAGGAAAGACGTTTTTTTGAAGGGAATTCATAGTTCGAGCACATAAAGAACCTCTTTCATTCTCATTGTTGTTTGCTAAAGAATTAAGGAATCAAAATGGGGAACTCAAAAATCAAAATTATGAGTTTCAGCAAAAGCTCTAATACTTGCTTTAGCTACACGTTTGCGAAGGAATAAAATTTGGATTAATTAAAGTTAGTTGGCCTGTAGCAGGCCCGGATTAATCTCAAATAAATGAAATATTACGTTTCGATATTCGTTACTGCTTAACTGCGATAAGCGTGTTAAGGACATACTAAGGTCATAAGAGCTAAACTTTTAATGCTATGCAGTCTAGTAACAGACTGCATATTTCATAGACTTACCATGATCATAAATATCTAATCGACAAAAATATGAACATTAATTTGTCTCACAAGTACTCATAAATTTTCCTTGTTCAACTGAGTTGATAAAGTCTTCGACCATAAATTGACTTTGTCTTAAAGAGCCATGATGATCTGCACCTTCAACAGTTTTAAATGCAATCGGCTTTTGTTTGGTACACATTAGCTGATAATAGGCATGAGTACCTTGATAATCTACAATCTGGTCTTTATTACCCTGAACTATCATTACAGGGACAGTAGGTATCATATTTTCGATGGATTGTTTTTTTGAATATTCTATTAAGGGATTAAGATCTGCATCAGTTTTGAAAACTGTTTGAGGTGCTTCTTTCACATCAGCTTGTAATTCCGATAAGCCATGATTACGCGCATAATTGACAATCTGGGCCATTTCAGGACTCAATAAATTCATAATATTGAGGCTAGGATCCGCGGCTTCAGCACCTAAAAGAACGATAGGAAGAAATGCAACCACACTTTTTTCGATTTGAGGATGCGAGGCTGCGTATTGAGCAATTCCCTCATATTGATATCCTCCTGGGGCGACGACCAGTGCTCCACGTAACTTTAACTCAGGTGCATCTTTTTGCCCATGTGCAGCTACCATTAGGGCAGCAGCGCCTCCCTGACTGTGACCCATGACATACCATTTCCTGTTAAAATGATAAGGCTTTAAAAAATGAAGTGCTCTTACAGAGTCAACCACAGTATGCAGTTGGCTCTGTGCATTCATGTAGGGGTGTTTGCCGGGTGTACCTAAGCCCTGATAATCGGTGGCAACTACTGCATAGCCTTGGGCAAGCCAGGCATCAAGTGGTTTGGAAGCCAGCTCTTGATAGGCATGCACGGGTCCACCGACATAATCACCAGAAGGGGCACAGGTATCTGCCACTCCGGTGGTGCCATGTGCCCAGGCTAAAACGGGCCAGCCACCTCTAGGTGGTTTGCCTTGTGGCAATAAAACAAATCCGGAGACAACAATGGGTTCTGAATGTATACCACGGCTGCGATAGGTAATTAAAAATCGTTGGGCGGCATGGGGAAATAAATCAGTACTTTGTTCTTCGATAGCGAGTAGAGTTCCGGGGGTCTTTGCAGCAATATCACAATTATGATGATTGCATTTCTGGGAATCCTGATTCTTGCATTTCCGGGAAATAGCAGGAGAGGCGAGCAAATAAGCAGAGCCTAAGCCCGCACAGCCCACTATAATTTTCAGGAGAGGACTTTTTGTTTTCATCACAGATACCATTTCAATTTTTATAATTTCATTTATAATGTAGCAGTCTTAGCCATGTTTCTAAATTAACTATTAACAAACTTTGTAAACTAAAATTATTAAGCTAAATTAAATAAATGATACAATAATCGCTCTAATTTTAGTTTAAGTTATAATTTAATTAATAATTCATATATATTTAGTTCTCAGTGTGGTTCTAATCTTTTAGTAGCATTCATCTCATGTCTAAGCTGACTGATACGCTCATAAATCACCTTTCGCATCCGGTTTACTCCTCCCAGAGGTTTGTGTTCCGGTACTGTATGCCATGGCGTAAAGGAGAGGTTTTCACAAAATTCGTTTTGTTCAGGTGTATCAAAAACCTGTTGAAGAATATGAATAGTCGCTAGCTTGTAAAAAGGTGCCTGGTTTTCTGGGCATTCGGTCATCGAATCTTCGACCGACATGCTGTTTGATGTTCGGGGTTGTACTAAAAACTCCATGCATGCCTTACTTTTTTGCAATTGATTCCGTAGATTTTCTCTTAGAAAATTATTGTGGGGATTATAGGGTATAGGATCTGTTCCTCTTGAACATGCTTGGGCTGAATACTTTACAGCTTGACGACCACTGCCTGTTCCTAATTGATAGGGCACCATGGACCAATATCGGGTTTGCAGAGGATTAGATATTGTATTTCTCGTATTTAAGGCAATCCAGGTTCCTTTAGCCCCTAATGCAAAAGGGGTATGCAATTTTTTGAGAAAGCTTTCACTATTTATATCCTGCATAAATGCCATATAACGAGCTGGATCATTCACAAAAAAAACCGGATGATTAATCATGATGAAATCTTGAGTAGACATTTCATCATGATTTAAAAGTCTTTCTCCCGGTACTGCCAAAAGCTTTATTGCCATGCCACGGGCATCTTTTTTAATATCTGCTTGTTGAGCATTACTAGATCCATTAGAAAAAAGTATCCAGGCTTGATAGGTTTTTCCGGGAAGAAAAATACCTTGTGCCAACTCTTTGGGAAGTGCTTCAGCTATCTTGAACTCTGCGCGTACACAACCGTGTGCCTTAGGGTGTGCATCACGTAGCGCGATACCGGTCGAATACTCTTTCCGAATAGATTTCTCAATAATGTCTGCGATCTTTTTAGCTGTGATTTCTTCATCAGGATAAAGGCTTTCATTTAAACCACGATCTATATTGGAATATGTGATAGCTTTGGGAGATTCAGGGGTTATAGGCGAGGTATCAGCATATATAGTGTTAAAGATATTGATGGTCATCAGCGGGAGGTAAAGTAGGCCCAAGCCTACAGCTCTTATAAAGTCAGGCATTGAGTATCTCCTTGATATACCGCTAAAGTTAGTTTTAACTTATGATCTGAAATTCTTTGAAGGCCCTTTAGACCAATAATAATGATCATATTTGTTTGATTATCATTCTTTATTAGATACTCTATTTCAAAGTAGGTTTTTACTTTTAATTCAACTTAATAATAAAAATAGGGATCCTGACTGTTTTTTGCCACTTTATTGCAGTTCTTGCACTTGATACTTTCAATAGAGTAGCGCCCATGAGTTTGCTTGCCTTCTGCAGCAGCAATAATAGAAAATTGCTGAGTATCATTAAAGCTATAGTCATCCTGTGCTTCACAAATAGAACACTTGATAATTTTTCTATCGCAGTAGATGTATGCTTCGTTCATTATGTATCTCCTGATTCTTGGTTTTATATTTTCACTAGATATCTTTCATAAATCAAAAAACGATCTTCTTTTTGGTTAATATTTGCACTCCGGATTTCTTAGCATTCGTGCATAATCTGCGGATGAAATACATCGATTCAAACAAGCTTTCTGATCCTCAGTTCAAGCGATACACAGGCATCTCATGGTCAACTTTCTATTTGATGGTTGAGCAATTGCAGAAGCATGTCTCTGCCAAAGGCAGACCGCCCAAGTTAAGCCTGGAGGATCAGGTTCTGCTCTGTCTGAGCTATTGGCGGGAATACCGAACCTTATTTCACGTTGCGACGAGTTACGGGGTTTCAGAGCCCACAGCCTCAAGAATTGTCCGTCATGTTGAAGACTGCCTGATTCGGTCCAATCTGTTTAATTTACCCAAAGATTTACCCGAGGGCGAAGGCATCGACTGGAATGTTGTAATCGTGGATGCCACGGAAATTCCAATCCAAAGGCCTAAAAAAACAGAAGAAAAGCTATAGCGGCAAGAAAAAGACCCATACCTTTAAAGTACAGGCCATCATTCATTATCAAACTCAAAAAATCCTGAGTTTATGTACCAGTCGCGGTGCAGTGCATGATTTCGAGTTGTTCAAACGCAATTTAAACCAGATTCCTTTTGGGGCTTTTATCCTTGCAGATAAAGGCTATCAGGGGATTTATGTGTTGTATCCGAATAGCCTGTTGCCATTAAAAGCCAAAAGACACTGTAAATTGGATCCTGAATTGAAAATCTATAATCAAGAAATCAATAAAAGAAGAATCGGAATTGAGCATGTATTTGGCAGCCTGAAAACCTTCAAAATTCTTGCTGAGCGTTATCGAAATAGAGGTAAAAGGCTTGGTTTGAGATTCAATTTAATCGCTGGAATCTACAACTTGGAACTGAGCAAAAAATGATTTATGAAAGAGGTCTAATCTATACAGATATACATAATTTAACTTTTTATTTAAAAAAACACTCTAAATGGCTTTGGAAAGCTACAAATATAGATGTTAGTTATATAGGCTTGCATTTATGAGCATGAGGTGAAAGATGAAGTTGTTAACGTTAATTGGTGCAGGTGTACTTGCAGGTTATTGTTATAAGAAAATGAAATACAAAAAGGACGGTTCAAACAATCCTACTCCTCAGAATGAACAGGTAGACAGTCAAGCAGCAAACCCTGTTGAATAATGCCTTTAAAGGGCCTCACAACTAGCAAGAAAAGGTTGTGAGGTCTCCCATTCTTTCAGTAGAGTCATCTCTGACAAGTCTTATATAAACCCCAATCATGGATAAGCCTAGTTTTACATCGTTGTAAATTGAGGCTTATTGTGATGACAGATTTGATAAGCACACAAGGATGCATAAATCCCAGCCAAATAACCTGAAATGGAACGATGGCGACTGCTTACCAAGTTATATTGTTGCTTCAGTAAGCTAAAGATGGTCTCTATTTTATTGCGTTGTCTTAGCATCATTTCATCTTCTGATGATAGCTTCACTGGTCGCATATTCTTGCGATGATAGGTAATTAATTCAATATCCTGCTTTACCAATTTTTCTTTTAAAGTTTCACTGATGTAGCCACGATCACCAAAGATTTTACCGATGTAGCCTTGAGCTAGCTTCGGCAGAATTTTTATATCTGAAGTATGGCCATTTGACAGTTGGGTCTGAATAAATTGACCCTGAGCATCTACTAATACATGTAATTTACATCCATAGAACCACCCCATTGAGCTTTTAGCTCGTGTGGCAATCTTTTTTAAAGATTTATGACGTTGGATACGCTGATTCTTACATACGGGTAAAGTTGTAGAATCAACCCAGGCACAAGCTGTTTGAGCGCTAGAAGTTAGAGAAATATGCAATGCTTGAAGTGCGAGTTGATGTTGATTGATTAAATGAACCATCCGCTGATAGGATGGGAGGGCCTTGAAAAGCTTATAATAAAAGCGCTGTATCATGCCATAAAAGGCTTTGAAATGATGAAGTTGAGAGTTCTTATACCAGACCGCGATAAAAATGATTTCAGATAAACAAAGAACCCCTGATCTCTGCCTGACCTTCGGATTTTCTTGTTTTAAATATTGCCAATAGATGGCTTCATTTTTCTGAAAAAAATCGTCAATCGTACAGAATAAAGTTGTAAACTCGAACATAGGATGGCTGGTTAAATAGTTTGTGTGGTAACTCACTTATCAACTTAGCCATCTTTTTTTTCAACTGAATTTCTTATCCATGATTCGGGTTATATAATATTCAGAACTTTGATATTTTCAGAGAAACAGCAAGCTCTTTTTAGCTATTATACCTTTTCATCTGTTCTAAATTTTCCTGATTAAATTTATTGATAAAGTTGAATGGTTTACAAAACTATTCATTTTAATAATAGCCATACTTTAAAAATAATGTGATCCTCTTTCTCAGGAGGACAGCTTATGAAAAAACTAATTATCTTGCCTCTTGTAGCTTTAATACTTCTGGGGTGTAGTCAACCAAATACACAGCAAGAAGCTGACTCTAAGATCCTACAGGATGAGGATTTAAAAAAATTTAGGGAGATGGTAAGGAATGCTTTACCGAATTCAGACCTGGTTCAATTTCATCAACAAGAGGGAGAATGTGGTGAGGTTAGTTTCAGAGATAAATCTACGAATGAAATGAAGCATCGGAGGTTTATTGTAGTGAATAAAAATATTGTGCTGATTGAAAGACGGCAGGTCGATCAGGAATATTTTGACCTTTCATGGAGGAATGCATGTCGTGATTATTTCGGGTAAAGAAAGAATATTTATTAAAATTCTTATTTGAAAATAGTGACCGCTATAATTGAATATCAATAAAAACATTTGATCATTGAGCCACTTTTTAGAGTGGCTTTTTAATGTCTGGATTTCTGAATTTTGTTCGAAATATGGTTACTGAATAGATCTGTATTTCATATTCTGGCTTCGTACTAATAGATAGAATGTTGATCAATTTATATAGATAATAAATATAAAAATTATTTAAAAAAGGAACAAATATTGCTTCTTGAAAGTATAGTTTTTGCTTTAGGTTCTGGATATGTATCTCTTTAAAATATGCGGCATTATTTTCCTTGTCATCCTTGCTGTTTCTCTCATGGTTTTAGGTCTTATTTATCAGGATCCTTTATTTGCTTTGATAGGGCTCTTGTTTGCTGTTTGCGCAGTATTATTATTTTCCATGATGAAGGAAAGTCTTGCTGACTTTTAGATCACTCATTTCGTTTAAAAGCTTAAAGATTTGGACTAGAGATCAAGGTGAATAGCAGGATGATAGTCATCAATATTATGCACCGAGATGGAATCAACAATTTAGAAAAATAATTGTGTTGAAAAGTCTTTGGATTAATCAGTGTAATAAGGAAGACTTATACGGGCAACCAGTCATGTGGATTAGATTGATCAGATGATCTGATAATACACTCATTGCTGGGTGCTATTTTGCAGAAGTTCATCGAAAGATGGGCTTTTTTGTTACCTAAAATAAAGCTTTATCAAGTTCATACTAGAAATTATTGACTCCAAAGATCACAATTTAGACTTTTTATATATGGATAGATATTTAATTTCTATATATATTTATATTTGTCATGAATTGGCTATTGTTTGACCGTTGTACATTTCGTCAACAATCCTGAATCAGCGCAAAATGATAAAGGGGAAGAGCCCACAGCAATGTGGGCTTTTTTATTGCCTAAAGAAAAGTTTGGCTTAATTTCTTACTAGGTATCTGGCTTGAATAGCTTAGCTAAGTAATAGATCTGGTCAAAGAGACTGAGATTAACTAGAAATTTGAATAAGTGACTTATTTCTATTTTATCGGTCAATATGATTGTTAATCATCGACTTAATATCAAAGTGTGATTGACTGCATACAATATTTTCATTATATTTTACCATATGTTCAAAAATCTCCACGTTTTGAATTTAGAGTTCTGCCCACATCGTCCCCAATGATGTGGTTTTTTTTTGACTAGAATAGCTAAGTGATATTTTCATTAACCTATAATTAAAGAAGAGGGTAGCACCTAGTTCTGTGAAGAGGCTATTTTTACATCAATAGGTATGATAGATTAGGGTTCTGGCGGTAACTGCCTATACGGATCAGTCCAGCAAGTTCATCTTGTGACACTCCCGTCGTTTGAAGTGTTACTATGAAGAAGCTCATCGAAAGATGGGCTTTTTTGTTGGTTTATTAAACAAAAGGGTTCATACTAAGGCTCATGCTTAAATTAAGTTGAATCTTTTGAAAAACAAAAGAGTTGTAATTTTAGGCGGAGTATTTTTGGCATTTATATTCTTTCTGTGTTTCCATTTATATAATCTTTCTAGCGAACAAGAAAGAGCAAAGAGTTTAGAAAAATTGTCTGATGAGCTTAAAGCTTCTGAATAGATAAGTTTAAAAGATAAAACGAAAGCCCATCATAAGTGGGTTTTTTTTACAGGTATATACATTTTTATTTCTTAAAAATAATATTTATTTAATTAAATGAAATGTTATAAAGAATCTTCACAGTCTTTTAAATAGATTGATGCACCTTATGAATAAGTATAAAGCGATAGATCTAAGTTTTCTTAATTGGGTATATGATGAAATTTTAGCGACTTTCGAGCCCACAAAATCTAGAACAATAAATAAATCACGATTTCTATCAGAAAATCTAAAGTTAATTGCTGAACATCTCGGTGAAGATGCGTCAGTGACAACTAAGGTATCAGCAGTAAGATTTAAATATAGATCACAAACTAAAACTTTATGGGTATTTGACGTACCCGATATTAATGACAGGTTCACATTCATTAAATATTTATTCGATTTCTTTCCGAGTTTTTAAAGTCCATAGAAATAAGAGCTTTTTTGTTGCCTGATAAACTTTATACGGCGACCAGAACACAAAAATAATTAAATAGTGTAATTCCTGTCTAACAAATAACCAAATTTAACCCAAAGCCAACCAGCACCCACCATTCAGTAATGCTTCTTATACTATTGCTGCACTATATAAGTGCTACTTTAAAGGTGCTCCATGAATAATGATGAACTAGCTAAAAACTATAACGACGTGTTAAAGAAGCCTACCCGCTTAACTTCCCCAGGTTAAGCGGGTTATTTTTTGTCTGGAAAAAAGTATGCTCCGATTACTATTCTGCTTATTCTGCCTACATGGTGCGACTGAGATTAGCGACGGCAAGAAAGAATGCCGGGATTGTTTGAAAAAAGTTTAATTTAGAATGATAAATTTTTTTTATTATCAATGAGTTAAGTATTCTGTGCTATTTTATTTTTCAATAATAATAGGCTAATAATTGGTTTGAATTTTGACTTAACGGGCTGGTTATGAGCACACATACAATGTATTCACACAACTGATTACTTAATATCAGTTATCAATTCTAATGTTATTAATTTTAATAACCCATATTTTGAATTCAAAGAGGCTCGAAAGGAGATGAGCGCTAAAACTCTTGTTGAGGTGGAGCGCTACTATCAATACTCAGCTATCGACCTAACTATCACCCAAGTCAATGGATGGGTTGAGTTTAAAGCAAAGTTAAAATCATAGCCGAACGTATTACGGCAAACTAAACCTCTTACATTCTAAATGTTGAGGGGTTTTTCTTTTCTTATTGGTGAGCCCCATGATAGACAAAGTACAAGCTAAATAAGGCTCAGATTTTGTAACGTTAAGCTGTCTAAATGTCAGAACCTCAGTCATTTTAATTCTTAGAACCATCAAATGATTACGATTGATAAGCTCATGATTGAACTAAAAGAATAAATTAAGAATTTAGGTAATGTATTAAGTTAAAATCTAACTTTTCTAAAATTAGTTAAAGAGCTTTGAAGAATCTATAGATGATTAGCTTATAGATTAACTAGACTCAACCGAGACCCATTCAATGCAACTAAGTGCAACTTATATTTATTTTAAGTTATCAAAAATGAAAGAGTATCTAGTTTGATGCAATCTCTAGCTATTCATTACAGACTCAGTTTTTTCTACTTTTTTTATTATGCGATTGTGGGCGCATTCATGCCTTTCTGGAGTCTGTATCTAGAGGATCAAGGCTTTAATTATCAGGAAATTGGGATTTTATCTTCGATTGCGATTGTCACCCGATTTTTTGCGCCATTTATTTGGGGATGGATTGCAGACAAATCCGGGAAACGCATGTTGCTGGTGCGTATAGCTACTTGGATGGAAGCCTGTATCTGGTTCATGATTTTTATCATTCCCAATAGCTTCCAGTCAGTTGCTTTGCTCATGCTGATTTTCAGTTTCTTTCAAAATGCAATTTTGGCTCAGTTTGAAGGCGTGACTTTATTCTGGTTAGGTGAGAAAAGGGCAGAGCTCTATGGCAAAGTCCGTAAGTGGGGATCTATTGGATTTATTATTGGCGTATTTGGTTTAGGGGCAATTTTTGAAATTATCAGCATCAGTATGCTACCAATCTTATTGCTCTGTATTTCATTTCTGGCTTTTCTCTGGTCATTTACCATCAAAGAACCTACAGCAGCACCGACAGCTCAGAAAAAACTTGAAGCCTTATGGCCGATCTTCAAGCGTCCAGTGGTATACAGTTTTTTCCTGATTGAATTGATCATGCTGTTTTCGCATGCACCGTTTTATAGTTTTTATAGTAACTATCTCAGCCAGAATGGATTCAGTACCAGTCAGATCGGATTGCTTTGGTCGGTTGGAGTCATTGCTGAAATCATTATGTTTGCCTACGCTACATTCTTTCTGACACGCTGGTCATGGCGTCATCTGGCAATGCTATGCCTGTTAATGACTGGTTTAAGATGGTTGACTGTCGGCATATTTCCATCGTCATTTCTGGCACAGTTTTTTGCCCAGACCATTCATGCCCTGAGTTTTGGTTTATTCCATATGATTGCCATGCGGGTTATTTTTCAGAACTTCTCGGCTGGACAGCAAGGCCGTGGACAGGCACTGTATAGCACCATGTGGGGCTTAGGCGTGGCGAGTGGCAGCATTCTAGCCGGTCGTTATTGGGATCAGGTCGGTGGAACATCAATCTTTATTGCTGCTGCGCTGTCGACCTTGCTGGGCCTGTTGCTGGTATTTGGCTTACCCAGCAAAGTCGAATTGCAAAAGCAGGTTTAAGATACGATTGAATGATTAAATGCGGATTTTGGAATATTGATTAAACCAGGGCTGAGCCTGTTCTAATTGAGCGGCCAGTTGTAACAGCAAATCTTCACGGGCAAATGGTGCAATAAACTGTGAGCCCAAAGGCAGGTTATCTTCATTCCAGTATAGCGGTACAGACATTGCAGGAAGGCCGGTAATATTGGCTAACTGGGTGAATGGCACCCATTTTAGGTTTTCTTTCACAATCTGGTCGACCAGCTTACCTTGTGCCAATAAATGTGCCTTATTCATTTTTAATAAAGCTTTAAGAATCGGCTTCTGCCAGTTTGGTGTCTTGACTTCGCCATTTTTGGGTGCAACAGTGGCCGTGGCTGGTGTCAGGTAGAGATCATAATCATCAAAGAAATGATTCATCTGGGTCACATATTGTCCCCAGTTGGTCAGATTTTGGATATATTCAATTGCCGTCGTTTTGGCACCAAAAGCAGCTAGCGCCAGAGAATCCAGTTCAAAATCGCCTGATCTGGATGGATAGCCTTTCTGGATTTCGTCCAGCATATAAGAAAACTGGCTAAACCACGTCGTAATAAAATCTTTAGCCAGTTGCATGCCATCAATCTGCGGTTGATCCTCAACGACTTCATGACCTAAAGATTCCAGTAAACGGGCAGTTTGTTCTACCGCTTTAATAGCATCTTGAGAAACAGGCGTATCAATGCTGGAACGCGTATTAAATGCGATTTTTAATTTTTTTGGTGGTTGCTGAATCACTTCCAGATAATGTGTATGCGGACGTTGAATCGTAAACAGTGAACTGCGATCTTCACCATGGGTGGCATCCAGCATTGCCGCACTATCCCGAACAGTTTTGGTGAGTACATGTTGAATGGCAGCACCGTGCATTGCCTCACTCATTTGCGGTCCCCACGGCGTACGTCCACGGCTTGGTTTTAAACCAAACAGACCACAGTAGGAAGCCGGAATACGAATTGAGCCACCACCATCACCTGCACCGGCAATTGGCACAATGCCGGCTGCCACAGCAGAAGCAGAGCCGCCTGACGAGCCACCACTGTTATGTCTTAAATTCCACGGGTTTTTACAGCTTCCCCAGGCATCTGGCTCTGTAATGCCTTTAATTCCGAATTCAGGGGTGTTGGTACGGCCAAAGGTCACAATACCTACCTGTTCCCAACGATTAACAATCTCGGCATTGGTTTCAGCGATATACCCGATACGCTTTAAACCCTGACATCCATAAGACGTCGGATAACCTGCATATTCCTGAAACAGGTCTTTGACCAGAAATGGAACTCCAGCAAAGGGGCCAGACAGTTTTTGCTGGGTACGCTGCAAGGCATGCTCATGCATGGGAATAATAATGGCATTGATTTCAGGATTAATATTTGCACTGCGTTCTAAGGCAACTGATAAAAGTTCACTTGAATGCACCTGTTTATTTTTAACCAGTTCAGCCAGTCCTAATCCATCGTATTGTAAGTATTCTTCAAATTTCATCTGCATTCCCTAGCGTTGATATTGTTATAAGGTTGTAGAGGGTTTCAGTTCAGGATGCAAGCACCACCTGATTACGTCCCAAGTGTTTGGCTTGATATAAGGCCTGATCCGCGGTATTGATCAGTTGCTGTAAATCCTGAGAAAGCGGGGCATGTTGATGCGTAATCCCGAGACTCACAGTAATCGATAACGGTGATCCATCAGGTTGATACATTGGCGTTTTAGCTACCAGTTCACGAATACGCTCGGCAATAAACTGGGCCTTAGATGGTTTGGTATCCCAAAGCAAAATCACAAATTCCTCACCACCAATACGCGCAAACAGATCCTGAGAACGTAAATTGGAACGGATGATTTCAGCAAAGTGTTGCAGTACTTTATCGCCCACATGATGGCCAAAATGATCGTTTAAACGTTTGAAATGATCAATATCCAGCATAATCAGGGAAAACTGCACACTCTTGGAATGTTGCAGTAAATATTCACCTTTCTGAAAGAAAAAATGCCGGTTCATGGTACGCGTCAGACTGTCATGATTGGCCAAATACAATACCCGTTTAAACAGATCATTGCGGTTCTGACTGATGATACACAGGATCAGCGGTGATAATGCCAGCATAAATAGTCCGATCCTTAATGAGATATAAATGGTCGAGTCTGCCAACGTATCATGTGTAGTGGCATAGAACTGGGTCAGGCTGTAATACATCAAAATGATTACAAAGGCATTAATAATTGCAATCGTAAAGATGCGATAGGTCAGTGCTGCCCAGATTAAAGCTGCCAACGGATAAAGCAGGGCACCTGGACCGACAAAAATATTACTCAGGATAATACACAGGATTACCGTACCTGCTGGCAGCAGATAACTAAAAGAGTTCTGCTTCTTTCTGCGGTTTTTAAATAAATACTTGAGATCTTTGGTTCTAGGAAAGGCTAGAAAAAGCGGCAGGACAATAATGTAATTTACCATTTCGCCTGTCCACCACAGCCCGAAATCAATCCATAAATTTTCCTTGGTCATAAAGGAATGGGGAAGATTGGGTAAGGTCGCAACGGCAAACACTGCACTGGCCAGGCATCCTGCGAATGCACAGATGCCGAACATATGCACGAAAGTGAAACCAGTATTGTAGTACTTATAGTTGATCTGGAAATATCGGATAAAAAACAGCGATACAATCGTACTAATCAGGTTGGCAAGTGTTAGAAACAGGCTTTGTAATAGATTATTACCTGTTGCCAAATCGGCAAACATGAACGCACAGAAAGCACCTAGCCACCCGCCCATATTGTTTAAATGGGGGAAGCGTAAAAACATGGCCAGTAAGGCAGCATTGGCAGGCCAGAGTATGGCTAAGTAATCCTGTGTTCTGGTCATAATGCCAATCAAACAAGTCACTAAAATAATGAAAAGAATGACCAAGTAGGCATATGTTTCAGGATTCAAGTTCTGGTCTGTGATTCGAGGTATTCGCAAATCTAAGTCCTGTATCTAATTTTTATTTGTGAAATATCACTTTGTTTGGGAAATGCTTTTTACCCAAAAGTACAACTTTATTCTTGGAATAATCTGTTTTTACTTACGTTATCAATATACGTTTGTATACGAAATATATACAAAAAAATTAAAAAAGGAAATCCATGTTTTTAAACTATAATGATAAAAATTTGTTTTATTTCGGTATTTAAACTGATGCAGAGCAGAATATGATCCCGAAAAATATGATAAGTTAAAATTAATTATTAGGATTGAAACGAAGCCTGTGAATATGAAAAAAACCTGTCTTAGCCTTGTCTTGCTCATGAGCTCATCTTGGCTAATGGCAACAGAAAACAATAATCAAACTGCAAATAGTATTGCGAAACCTATCGAAGTTCCGAATACCTTTACCATTAATACCCGTCCTGAAATTGTCGGGCTATGGGGAATGGAAATTCCAGATAATAAGAAATGTGTTGAATACTATAATTTTAAAGGCAATAACAACGTAGTGATTAAAAGCGGTTCAGAATGGACCACAGGGCTGTATGACTATCAGCCTTCACAAGATCCTGCTGCACAGATTCCAGCGCTGATTATGCAGGTTAAATACGACAATAATGAAAAAGACTGTTCCGGTAATCAGGTGGATCAGTCAGGCGAGATTTCGCAGTATTTTGTGAAGTGGCAGAACTCAAATACCATTAATTTCTGTGCCAATGAAAAAGCAGAACAATGTTTTGCTGTGCTTCGACGCATTTTGCCTTGATTGAAGGCTAGATATAAAAAACCGCTGAATTCAGCGGTTTTTTTATTAGATCAATTACTGGATCAAGCTTTTTCTTTGTCTTCAGCACCTTCAAGCTGCTTCAACAAATGTTTTTCCAGATAGTGAATATCCATTGCCTGTTCACAGAAATTTTCATCCTGAAGAATCAGATCTTTGTGTAATGGAATATTGGTTTTCACACCTGTCAGAATCATTTCATCCAAGGCCTGCTTCATGCGTGCTATTGCAGTTTTACGGTCTTTACCATGGGCAATTAGCTTGGCAATCATAGAATCATAATATGGCGGGATGCTGTAACCTGGATAGATATGAGAGTCTAAACGGATACCTGCACCACCTGGCGCATAAAAAGTCTCGATTTTGCCAGGAGATGGCATAAAGTTCGATGGATCTTCAGCGTTGATACGGCATTCGATCGCATGACCTTGAACACGTACATCTTCTTGCTGGATATCCAGACCTAAACCAGCCGCAATACGTAACTGCTGTTCAATGATGTCGATACCGGTGACCATTTCAGTCACAGGGTGTTCTACCTGAACACGGGTGTTCATTTCGATAAAGAAGAATTCGCCTTCTTCAAACAGGAACTCGAATGTACCGGCACCACGATATTGCATCAATTTACAAGCATTGACACAGGCCTCAAGAATGTCAGCACGAGCCTGTTCTGGCAGGTTAGGCGCTGGCGCTTCTTCAAGTACTTTCTGGTGACGACGCTGTAAAGAACAGTCACGGTCATATAAATGGATCGCATGACCATTACCATCGCCTAGAACCTGTACTTCGACGTGACGCGGTTTTTGCAGGAAACGTTCCATATAAACCGTGTCATCGCCAAACCACATTTCAGCATCACGCTGCGCAGCTTGTACTGATTCAAGCAGGGTATCCACACGTTCTACGATACGCATACCACGACCACCACCACCGGAAGCCGCTTTCACGATGAGCGGGAAACCAATTTCTTTGGCTTCAGCAAGCGCATTGTGAATCGTCACCGCATGATCACAGCCAGGTACAGTTGGTACACCCGCTTTTTTCATGGCAATAATCGCAGAAACCTTGTTCCCCATCAGGCGAATATGTTCTGGACGTGGACCAATGAAGATAAAACCAGAGCTTTCTACGATTTCAGCAAATTCAGCATTTTCAGACAGGAAGCCATAACCAGGGTGGATGGCATCTGCGCTGGTGATTTCAGCAGCTGTAATCAGGGCTGGAATATTCAGGTAACTGTCGCTACTTGCGCCAGGACCAATACACACGGCTTCGTCACAGAAGCGTAAGTGCATCAGGTCTTTGTCAGCGTCTGAATAGACACCGACTGTTTTAATTCCTAAAGTTTTGCAAGCTCGGGCGATGCGCAAGGCGATCTCACCTCGGTTTGCAATTAAAACTTTTTGCAACATTATGAATCCCCGAAGTGATTAGGCGCGGTAACGGAAAAGTGGCTGACCAAACTGAATCACTTCACCATTTTTCACCAGAATTTCTTCAATCACGCCGCTTTGAGTTGCTTCAATCGGGTTCATGATTTTCATTGCTTCAATGATACCCAGTGTTTCGCCAGCAGAAACAGTTTGGCCAATTTTTACAAAAGGTGCTTCGCCTGGGCTTGGAGCCGCATAGAACACGCCAACCATTGGAGATTTTTCAACTGCACCACGAGGAGATTTAGCTGCAGGGACGTCAGCTGCAGGTGCAGGCATTGCAGGAACAGCTGCTGCAACTACTGGATTACGACGAGTCAGAGCAATCGACTGATCACCTTCCTTAACTTCAATCGCCTGTAAGTCAGATTCAATCATCAAATCGATGAGCTTCTTGATTTTACGGATATCCATGAGACAGTATTCCTAATTAAGATTGTTTAGAAGATTGTATTTTTTCAATGACATAGTCGAGTGCGGCAGCATAGCCTTTTGCACCTAGACCACAGATCACGCCAATAGCTTTATCGGATAGATATGAATGATGTCGGAATGCCTCACGTGCATGGACGTTAGACAGGTGGACTTCAATAAACGGGATTGCCACGCCAAGAAGTGCATCACGAACTGCAACTGAGGTATGTGTCAGGGCAGCAGGATTAATAATGATATATTGCACGCCGTCTTGTTGGGCTTGATGAATTCGGTCAACAATTGCGCCTTCCCAGTTGCTCTGGAAAGTGTCAAGTTGTAAAGTAGCTTTTTCAGCCTGAGCAGTGAGCTGCTGATTAATATCTTCTAGAGTTAAATAACCATAAACTTCGGGTTCGCGCTTTCCTAGCAAATTTAAATTCGGTCCATGAATAACCAAAATGGTCGAAGTCATCTATGGTGCTCCAGTTAAAAAGTTTCAGGATAGGTTTGCAAGATGTCTACAAACTTCGCCTATTATGGCATGAATTCCTACATTATTTTTATAATTTCTTTGAATTGACATAGAAAAGCATGTACCACGCAGTGGCCATATAATGAAAACTTTGCAAGCATTTAGCAATGTTCAAAACTACCAAATCTTCGTCTTTTACATCATTTTTATATTTTAGATGAATTGGCTGAATTGTTACATTTATGCTGTGTAAGTTAGACCTCAATGTTTATTCATAATTCTTTTAAATTGAGTGTTTATTCGGCAATGGCTGGTCAAAAATAAAAATTATTACTCGAAGTCTCTGCTCATATCAAAAATTGTGGTGATCGGTAAAAGACCGGATTTTCATTAGATTTTTGAATGAATCAAATGTTTATTCTATTCATTATTCTGTAAACTAAAATATCAAACTTGGAATAAAAATCAAAAAGTTATTTGATAAATGGTATGAAGTGAAGTTTAGTATTAAATGGGTTTTATGTCGCTAGTAAAGCAAGTCACACATTATTTTTCTGCAAAAAGAGATA
Source organism: Acinetobacter sp. YH12046 (assembly GCF_013419905.1). Classification (NCBI taxonomy): domain Bacteria; kingdom Pseudomonadati; phylum Pseudomonadota; class Gammaproteobacteria; order Moraxellales; family Moraxellaceae; genus Acinetobacter; species Acinetobacter sp. YH12046. The sequence continues at coordinate 91,430 of NZ_VOZF01000002.1, read as the reverse complement.
GGCTCATTGCTACTGAACATTGGCTAAATGATACTGGCCGTAAAAGTAAAATTAAAAACTTATGATTCTTCATTAATCTTTTACTGGCCTCATCTAATATTGACGAATGTGCTCAATTTTCTAAAGCTTACCTTTATTTGTCATTCTTTATGTTCACTCAATAACATTGGCAAAATGGCACTTCATGTATAGGCGTTGTTATTCATCTGAATGTTGCCTATGTTTTTAAATGATGAATTTTTAAGCTTAAGAACAAGATGGTATGCGGAATTACAATGATAAATGGGATAGTTAAGTTCAGTTAAAGTGCAATATGAATAGATATTCTGGATTAAAAGCTAATGGTATCTGATTGTATTTTGAACACATATTGATTATATAAGCTATTCAGAATCACAGAATAAAACCCAAGCAGACTTGATAAGCTATAATGAAGATCCCGTCAAAATACTATCGAAGCTGTTATGACACCTGCATGCAAATTATTAAAATCTCAAAAAATTGAATATAGCATTCACGAATATGAACATGATGCCAATGCCAAAAGCTTTGGTTTGGAAGCAGCAGAAAAGTTAGGGTTGGCAGTAGAAGAAGTATTTAAAACCTTATTGGTCACAGATGAGAAGCAGTATTTTGTAGCAGTTCTTCCAGTCAACCATCAGTTAAACCTGAAAAAAGTAGCATCAGCCTTTGGTTGTAAAAAGCTACAAATGGCTGATCCCAAACAGGCAGAACGTCTAACCGGTTATCTTGTCGGTGGGATTAGTCCGGTTGGGCAGAAAAAACGCCTGAAAACTGTCATTGATGCATCTGCAGAACAGCTGAATAAAATCTATGTCAGTGGGGGTAAACGCGGTCTGGATATTGGTTTAAAACCTGCGGACCTAGCTAAGGTTCTAGATGCTCAATTCGTTGATGTATTGGATGTCTAAAGTTCAAAGCATTTTTCAATAAAACTATCTTACTTAGAAGCGTTCATATCAATGGACGCTTCAACTTTTCTGGATTCTTATCTTTCTATTCTGTCGGAAAATTCAGCATGGTTTTTTCTTCATTGTATAGTGGATGATTGAGATCCACGGCCTGACTGTGGATTGAACAAAGATAAAAACAATAAAATAGAAAATATGGAGAATACCGCATGGAAATCCAGAAAAAACGATTATCACGGTTCTGTATGAGCTTGTCCGCGATGGCCATGCTCTCAGTCTTTTCAACTGCACAGGCAGACTCATCTACCTTGCCTCAGCCACCCAATTCCCAGCAAGTTTTCTTTGTAGGTAATAACTGGGATGGAACAGTTACAGTGATTCGATCTTCAGGTGACTTTGGCAAGGTTGGTGTGATCAACATGATTCCTGATCGTAAGGAGCGCCTGAAAGAGATTCACCTCAATCCCATTAAACTGATTGCCTATACCTATATTCAAGCTACTGCGGGTGAAGGTAATGATCAGCTGGTCGACGATATGTACTCCACGCCAGATGGACAGTCAGTGGTCGCATCCCGTCCAAGTTTTGCCGATGTGGTCTCTATCAACATCAAGACAGGCAAAATTAACTGGCGTACTCCAGTTGAAGGCTTCCGCGCGGATCATATGGCAGTTTCACCAGATGGCCAGCGTGTCGCGGTTTCCGCATCTTCCGGAAATGTGGTGCATGTACTGGATATTCATACTGGTAAGGAACTTGGTCGATTTGCGACGGGTGATAAACCGCATGAAAATATCTACTTTGATAATGGCAGAAAAATTCTGAACTCGGCCATTGGTAATGTAGAAACCTCTCTTGATGCGCAGTGGCAGGATTTCACCAAGGGTAAACGCTATATCACCATTGCAGATGCCAATACCCATCAGGTGCTTAAGAAAATTGACTTTAGACCGGCATTGGATGCGTTTGGTCGAAAAGATTTATCTAATTCAGTGCGGCCGATGGTCTTTAGCAAGGATGAAAGTAAACTCTATGCTCAGGTATCATTTTTTAATGGTTTGATTGAGTATGACTTAAACCAGAATAAAGTGACCCGTATTGGGCAGTTGCCAGGTAGCGATAGCATTCCCAAAGATCGTACCAAATGGGTGAATGATTCCCGCCATCATGGTTTATCGATCAGTGCTGATGGTGAGAAGCTCTGTGTTGCGGGCACGATGGATAATTACGCCACCATTGTCGACCGTCAGAGTCTGACTGCCGGAAAATTGATTCCTGCAGGTAAGCCATACTGGGCTACCCGAAGTCCGGATGGCCGTAGCTGTATCATTTCAGAAAGTGAAACGGATGTGGTGACCGTAATTGATTTCGCGACAGGCAATAAAGTGACCAGTGTACCTGTAGGCAATCATCCACAGCGTGTCCGGATCGGTTATGCCCCAGCAGACTGGTCTACACCGTAGCAAATAATGGCTTAAAAAGAGCAATGTGTTATGAACGTTGCTCTAAGCATTGTAGGTGGCATATATGAGGAACAAAACACTTACTTTATATCTGCTGGCGGGAATGTTATTGACCGGTATTCTGGTTGGGATTGCTTATCAGGTTCATAAGGATATCTATAAGGCAGAGTTCAATATACTGAAACCTGATGATCAGATGACTTTTCCAGCAAAGTCACTGATTACTTCGAATTTAAATCCTAAAACAGCTGTACCGGCAAGAACGGCTAGACACTCGGAAGTGGATTCTGAACAGCAGGTCTTATTACAACAGAGAGACCAGCTTTATCTGGATTTTACCCAAATGATGAATGGCTTAAGTCAAGGTGAAAAGCCAGACTATCGCCAGCTAGATCATTTGCTGTTACAACAGCAGAATCTGGTGAATGCTCGGGTCGTTGCTCCGGAAGAGGCGAGAGCTCAAATAGAATTTTTGCAGAAAGTTCTGCCTGAAATCTCTCCACAGCTTGATCAAGCCTTAAATGCATTGGATCAGAAAAGTTTTTAATCTTCCGGTTTAAAGCTTTATTTAGTTGTGAATACAGATCATAGATAAGCTTAATAAGAAAAAGCCCGTAGAAACGGACTTCTTCTTCATTCATTTTTTAGATTAAAACTTATAAGCAGTTCGCCGGTTTCGGGATACCAGCCAGTCGGCTTAAATGGCGTGCCACCAGACCTGTATTAAACTTTTCCTGTAATAAGGCATTGTTAATTTCCGGGTTGACTGTCTTCATCAAAAACTTAATCAACGGACGGGTTGCAGGAGAATGCCCAAACTGCTGATAAAATTGACGGACTGCCTGTAGCACTTCAAAATGCCAAGGAGTAAGTTGAAGTTCCAGTGTATCTGCCAGTACTTGGGCAACGTCTTCATTCCAGATGGTGTAATCGACTAAATGACCATCTTGGTCCAGTTCTAGATTCATATTTGACTCATGGATTATTTCATTGAGATGCAACGACTAAATTTCAGACATAGATCTGCAAATTCGGAGTAGTCGAGTAAAGCAACATTTTCCGATAAAGGTGAGATCAGAATTTCTGCATCATTTCTTAGGATATAAACTTGCGGCAGTTGCTGTACGAAAGCATGGTCCAGATACAGCACAGATTCTCCCATCAGGACCACCTGATCATCTGAAGCATGGAGCTGTGCTAATTGATCAAGGACTGACGCCGTCGCTGCATAATCTGGCTGGATCAGGTAAAGGGTTTGATCTGACATTTATTTATCCTTTGTCCTTACCAATACAATACGTGATCAAATTTTTGAACGAATTCTGAATTGAGTTCAATCAACTCAATCTCCTGCTCGCTTTGCTTTACAAAAGGAGAGTCCTGATTTTTCTGCTCAACCAGAATTGGGGTCAGGTCATAAAATTCGAAACTATCCACCAGATTTGAAGCCAGTTTAAAGGCATGTTTAAGCTGGTCAAACTGGAGCTCAGAACGTAAAAGACTCAAGGCCGCGCCTTGGAGTAATACTTTAACTTCAGCGCCGAAGGTCGCCAGTACCATCGTGGCAGACAGGCTTTCATGCACCTGTAAGCTGTTTAGGTTGGCTTGGGTTAATATAACAAGTACAGATTTCACACAAGATTCCTTTTAAAAGCAACACATCCTGAAAAATGAAGCATCTAGAATTGAATTAGACGTTGTGAGGACTGAACAGCATCAGCAAGCTCGCCTAGACCGACCAATTCAAAACCATCAGCAAGATTATGTTGCTGAATATTGTGACGTTGAGCATTTTCCTGATCTGTAATCCCACGCGCTAAGGCTGCACTGACACAAACAGGTAAGCGGATCTTCAGATCCTGCCAGGAACGTGTGAGATGACGCTGGTCGTCGGGCACCCATTGCAATGCATTTGCGACCGACACGCCATCTTGATAGAAAAATACACGGAAAGCTTCCTGTTTATGTTGTAAAGCTTGGGCGAGTCCAAGCGCATGCCAGGCATAAATAGAAGTCGGTGCGGAGGTAACAAGAATTAAGGTGCTCATCGAAATTCACTACAGGCTTGATCAACGCGGGATGATGATCTTGGCTACAAAGAAAGTAGGTAGTATACAATGATTTTAGATGATCTTTTCTGATAAAAAGACAAAAAATAAAATATAAAAAGATTTAATTTTAATAAAAACAATAATTTAAAACAGTCTATTAATCCTATCCCGTCACTAAACCATACCCAAAACTGCACAAAATCCCTTCTATATCCTTTCATTTTTTTACTTTACCGATAAAATGCAAAGTAATCTGCACCAAATCTGCACCAATAAAATGAAAATACCCAAACCCATCCAGCGAGGGTCCAGCTGGCGCATCATTGTCACTTTCGACAAGCAAAGATATTCAGCCACCCGAGACACAGCGAAGGAATGTGAACAGTGGGCCTATAATAAATTGCTTGAACTTCGATCTGGTAAAAAGGCAATAGAACAAGGCGAAAAGCCGAATTATCCATTTAGGGAACTTTGTGCTAGATACTATCAAGAGCATGGTCGTCACATGCGATCTGCACGGACTATTAATTTTAAAATTAAAAACCTTGACCGGATTGCACCAAATTTAGCTGACAAGTCTATTTATGATTTCAAGCCTGCTGACATTGCAGAATGGCGAAATAACCGTAAAAAAGAAGTGAAGATAGCAACACTCAGGAATGAACACGCCATTTATTCAGCCGTGTTTACCTATGCCATGAAAGAACTGTTTTTGATTGATTCTAACGTCTGGCATGCGGTCACCATGCCGAGCAAGGAAAAATCCAGAAGCCAGCGTATTACAGAAGAAGATCAAGAATTGTTGCTAAAGGCGTTAAGCTGGGATGGATCTACAACACCAGAAACGTCACGTCACTATGTAGCATGGGCATTTCGATTTGCTCTGGAAACTGCTATGCGTCAGGGTGAAATACTGGCAATGCGTAGGAAGGATATTAAAGAAGGCTTTGTGCATTTACCGATGACAAAAAATGGTGAATCCAGAAACGTGCCTTTATCTGGTGAAGCCAAAAGACTGCTTTCTTTATTACCTAAAGGAACAGATAAACTTCTGCCCATTGATAAACAGATATGCTGTGCTACATGGATGAGAGCAAAGAAAAGAGCAGGGCTTTCACATATTAACTTCCATGATTCACGACATGAAGCCATTACAAGAATGGTGAAGGTGAGAAAATTACCGGTTGAAGTGCTAGCCAAAATTACTGGCCACAAAACTATCTCAATGCTGGTGAATACTTATTACAATCCAGATGCTCAGGATCTGGTAGAAATGTTTAACGACAGTGAGAGCTAATTAGCTCTCGGTCTGCCTACTTTAACTTTGGTTGTCAGCAGGTCATGGGCCAACTTTGGATTGTATAGCGCCTTGCCTTGTGTGCCTTGATTGATCGAAACTAATTTTTCTCGAATCGTGGTCACTGACAGATTGTATTTTTGAGCCAGATAAGAAGCTGAAACCAGTTCGACTTCAACCTCTTTAAGCTCCTTCACCGTTGCACCACCGATAGTCTGACCCAGCATAATTTGAGGCGGTCTTTCGGCTTCAACGGTGATGGTGTATCGAGCCATTAAGTTACCTCTTTTAAACTTTGTTGTACTGATTCCGGTAAACCAAACACATCCTTAAAAGCCTGATCAAAACCACCGTCAGCAATAAATCTATCAATAACGTTTTCTTCCTGACCTTTGGATACAGCAATGTTTTCTTGAACTTCAGTCACTGTTTTTCTCCTGCAGTTTTAAATATTCAAATTTCGCATCAGCCCAGTTTTTAGCATCGTATGGGCTTAAACCTTTTTCTTCACACCATTTGGTGCACCAGAACCACTGAGCGTCATCAAAAGGAACTGGTTTAACTATTTGTGTTGGCATTAAGCAGCTCCTTTATAAATATTTTCGTGTTTAAAGTTGGCTTCAACTAAGGCACGGGATAGTTGAGGGCATACAGAATTACCCACCATTCTTGTTTGCTCAGTTTTGGTTAACTTAATTTCTGTTCCACTTTCATTGAGGCCGCGATCAAATATGTAGCTCTTTGGAAAGCCTTGGGCTCTGAAAAGCTCAACAGGTTGAAGCATACGAAAACCAATATCAGTAATCTGATATTCCTGTTGATTGATAGTCACTAAACCAAATCGGTCCTTGGTCGGAATTGTGCGTAGAGGACCATCAATACTATTTCCATCTCTTTCACTGCCATAAAATGCAGTCAAGAATGCTCGCACCTCTGCAAATTGATTTACAGTTGTCATTGCATGCAGCGGTGAATCAATAGTCTGGCCAGTGCAATTTTTCTTCATTTTAGAAAGGTGGCTTACAACTAAAGAGTTATGATCTTTTGCAGTGATGGTATGTACTGGCTCAACCAAAGAGCTTCCAACCACACCAGTATAATTTTTGGCTAGATGTGCCGAGATTAATGCATGATGACCTCCTTTAGTTTGGGCGCAAATTGTGCGTAGAGGTTCATTAGATGGCATTGATCTTTTATTTGATGCATTTGCACATTCAGTAAGCACTGGCGCTTTATTGCCAACAATAAATGGATTCGAGTTTTTAACTACAAACTTATCTAAGCCAGCTGCTATACGATCCATAGTAGCTTTAGCTAAAGGTCGTTTTCGATTAAAAATACTAGGACATTCAATAGACCAATCAATACATTCTGCAGCGGTACGCCATGGCTTTAATATTCCTTTTTTTACTTGGATAGAATCTGGATGCCCATGAGTTGGTTCTGGCCACTGAATATTTAAACCATCTCGACGAGCAATCAAAAAGAAACGCTTACGAATGGTAGGAGATCCGTAATCACATGCACGCAACTCACGCCAATCAACTGTATAACCCTGACGCTTTAGAGCATTAACAAAGCTTTTGAAAGTACGTCCTTTATTTTTAGGACATGGACGACCATCCGGACCCAATGTTCCCCATGTTTTGAATTCTTCAACATTCTCAAGCATGATTACTCGAGGACGTGTTTTAGCTGCCCAGCGCAATGCTACCCATGCAAGACCGCGTATTTTTTTCTCAACAGGTTTGCCGCCTTTTGCTTTACTGAAATGTTTGCAGTCAGGAGACAACCACACCAATCCAACAGGCTGATTTCCTGTTGCTTCAATAGGATCAACATCCCAAACACTTTCACAAAAATGTTTTGTATCTGGGTGGTTGATGCGATGCATAGCAAGGGCTTTAGGATCGTGATTGATAGCCACATCTACCGGACGGCCAAATGCCTGTTCCAGACCCGTACTGGTTCCGCCACCACCAGCAAAATTATCAATTATCAACTCATGAGGTAATAAATCCATCACGCCACCTCACCATCTAAAAAGGTAGTTTCATCCCACCAATTAGGGTTTTCTTCCAAGTATTTAGAATGCTCATCAGCGGAAAGATCCCATTCCTCAAGAGTGACCGCTTCAGCAATGCATTCACCAACCGCTTCAAATGCTTCAATAGCCTCTTTACGCAAACGCTGAACAACTTGCTCACCCAATTCTTTTGATGGAACAGGGTATAAAATTTCTTCTGAATCGGGCTCTTCGGGAATATTGACTGCCCACAATTTGTTATCTTCCATCACGCCGCCTTCATAATCCGATTAGCCACAATCTTTGCTAAGTTTTCGCTGGTTTCACTCGAAACATTTGGGCAGCGCAGATGCATTTCATATTCACCAAATAGCATCTGGCATGCTGCATTGCCTGTTAAATCGTTATTTAAAAACACATAGCTCAGTGCTTTACGTGTGCCTTTGCCTGAAAAAGTAGAGCTACCATCTGCAAGTTCTTTCTTCGTATAACCCAGCTTTTCTAGCCAAAGCTTGAAACCGACTTCATGTTTCTTTTTGATTTTGAAAATCATGCCGCTGCCTCCAATGCTTTACGCAGATAAGGATCAATATCAGTGGTCAGCATCCATTTCACATAGTCCTTTGGAACCTCTTTTAATGGAGTACCTTTATGTTTGCCATAAGGCATTACATTTGGAGTGCGTACCTGTTCAGATAGGACATGCAATGAATTCATGTCTTTGATACCCAGTTTTAAACAGATGTTTTTCAGGATGATGTATGTGAACCAGATGTCATACTTCGCACTGTGAGCATTACGCAGGTAATTGCGTGCTTTTTCCTTGTCTGAACTTACGTAGTAGAACAAAGCGCTCAGCGTATGAGTTTCTAGTTCAGGCCATGTGAAGCGAGCTAGAGCTAAAGTACAGATAGACTTTTCAGGAACATCCGTACCACATTTACGGATCGCTTCAATGTCGTAATTGATGTTATGGCCAATCAAGCAATCCACATCTTTAGGCAAGCGGAAAGTATCAAAGCTTGGCTTGCCTTCGATGTCAGATTCCAGAATGTGGTGAGTTGCCATTGCACCGTATGCGATTGGCTCAGAACATGAGTAGAACTCATCAAATATCTGGCTTTGATCAAACCCCAAGTTACCTTGCTCAAAAGAGCAAGGTGCGTATGCGATTTCAATAGGGAAACCATTAATCGTATGAGTTTCCGTGTCCAAAATTATTGCTTTCATGCGTTAATAGTTTCCTTTGCTAATTGTTCAATTTCTTGTTGTACAGCTGCCAGTTTACTGGCTTCAATTTGATTAAGTGCATCAATACCGAGATGCTCACATACGGTTTTTGCATCTAGGCCACGTTCATCGATAAAGGCCTGGAGGTCAGCCAGTTGCTGGTCATTAATGCCAAAGAACTCAACAGGATCTACCCAGACCTTGCGTTCTTTATGGAATTCGCACTTCATTTCCTTGGCACGTTTGACCAGTTCAGCCCGCATGTTTTTGTAATAAATATGCTGGTCATCAATTGACTCAGTAAGCTGGTTTAGATCGCTGGCATACTGAGCCTCAGCACAGCTCTGGATCCAGTTATCTAAATCTTCCTGAGCCTTCATTGATGCCAGTTGTTCAGGTGTCATGGTATTGATGTGGTCCTTGGCCTGCTTGATGAGATCTGCCAGGAAAGACGGATTCGCTTTTAAGTCTGGAACCCATACTTCACCAGTTTCACCGCCTAAACCACCTGCATTTTTGGCATGGTGAGTAGGGCAAGGTCTAAAGCTGATCACACGTTCATGTTTGCCTTCACCTGTTTGCACAGTGGTGAGATAACCCATTACATCTGCAATGCGGTACAGCTCATTACGGTTCTTACCACCCAGATCTGGTCGGTAAATTACCTGGTCACCGTTCTGATCTTCTGATGCATGGGCAATGAAAACGACGTCTTTACCTGAAGCAATTAATGTGTTCACGTATTGCTTGAAGATGTTATTGGCCAAGCCTTGGGCTTTAAGTTTTAAAGAGCCATCTTTTTGCTTGTTCGTGCTGTTTAGCAATAGATGGGTTTTAATGCTTTCAAGCATTGCGCCAACGGTATCAATCACAATCGTTTTAAATGGTTCTAGATCCTGCATGGTCAGGTTAGCAACATCAGCCCATTGATTGACCTGGACTACAGCACCGCGACGTAGTTCACCGGTACGGTGAGAACCTTTATCAAAGTCGAATGAAATTGCTTTTTCACCAGTGAAGCCAATTGATGTTTTACCCAAGCCCGGATCTGCGTACAGATAAACGATAATGGCTTGTACCAATAGCGGTTGATCCGCTGGAATAATATTAATCGCCATCTCAACGTACTCCCGGCTGACGGTTTTTGCGCTTAAAGTCACTGTATGCTTCAGTAGCAAAATGACCGGTGCTTTCTAATACCTGGTTGTATTGAGCATTGCGTTTCACAGAACGGGCACGTTCAATCCCGCTCTTAATCGAGGCGTGTAACGTCAACTTATCAACGCTTTGCAAAACACCGCTGGTATTGCCAATACGGAAAATATCCAGATTGGCAAAGTAGTCACGTGTAGAAGGGCGGTTACCATTAACCCGGACGGCGTAGTAACTGAATCGGTTTTCCTTGCCAACGCGGTACACCTCAAAACCATGCAGGTGATGTACGAACTCAACAAAGTATCGAGCCTGTTTTGCATAGACTGCAGACTCAATCGGTAGCTTGAAAATAGGCAGCTCTTCAGTTTTGAACTGCAGAAAGCCTGAGTACAGATCAGAAAAATTAACTTGTGCCTGGCTGTTTAAGGGTGACCAGTTTTGGCTACCTTCTTCACACCACATCACCGGCTGGCCTTTGCTCAGTGCAGCAAAGATTTGTTCAGGAGAATTTAAGATCATGACTTGCCTCCCACCGCATACACCACAACGATTTGATTTTCAGTGGTGTGCTTAATAAGTTCTTGAAAGCCATTAAGAGCATCTTTCAGGGTTTCAGCGGTAGCATTGCCTGGACGAACACACAGAGTTTCAATAGCTATCATCAGGTCGCGTTTCTTTGAAATATCCATTAGATAGCCTCCACCAGACGGTGTTTCATGATATAGCCAGCGATCATTGCATTGATTTCGCGGTGATCCTGATAATCAGTGAAGTCGTTATAAGAATTGCCATTTGCATCGAATACTTTGATCTCACCAAGTTCTACAACTTCCACATTGGTGAACTCGGAACCTGGTACACCGTAATCGTCTGGATGTGCAGCAACTTCAAACGAAGTGATTTCCAAACGAAAGCCATCAAGATTCAGGATTGCTTCACCGCGTACGTCATCAAGCATTTTTAAAGATACGATGCCGTATTCAGATTGAATGTTTTGAGCTGGAGCTGCTTGACTAGCACCAAAGTCAGCACGCCATCCAAACGCCAATGCGCTTACAGTTAAGGCAGTAGCAACAAGAGTCACCTTGAAGCTATTGTGTGGAGTTAATTTTGCATTCATAATAATTTCACTCACAGTAAGGTTGTGGGTCACGCTCCAGGTAGTTGTCGTAGGCTACGCTGGGGCTTTTTGTTGTCTACGGAATTTAGTTTACCAAAGGAAACTTTATAGTCAAGAGAAAAGTTTATTAAAAGAAACTTTTTTATTCTTTATGGAAACTTTTATGTTTTAATAGACAAAAGAAAACCCACACAAGGTGGGTTCTCTTAAAGCGTAAATCTTATTTTTTGTATTCAGTAATACTGATAGGTTTGTCTTTCATAAACTCTACAATACCTTCACCAGCTTTGAAGTGAATTGAAACGCCGTCATCATTGGCCAAACGCATACCACTTCCTGAAATAGCTCGTTTAAGGTGATAAACCTTGCCAGAATTATCTGTCATTTCTGCAGTTTCAAAATTATCTGAAGATTTCAATTCAACTGTAAGATCCATTGGACCAGTAAAGTTAATTACCTGAGTTTCAGCCGGAGTATTGCTCACAACTTTTTCTTGTACCACTTCGTTTTTTGGATTTGAAGTACAGCCAGTAATCGCCAATCCTAACAATGCTGCGCCTAACAGATATTTCATTGAGACTTACCTTTCTATTTCTGAATCATAGGTATCTTTATACTAATTATTATAATGTAACATTTAAAGACAAGGTTACACTTACCTTACATAAAGAAAAACCCGCGGATAGCGGGTTAGTGATGCTTTACTTAGTTATTACAGACCTGGTCATGAGAGGTCTTAAGTCCAATATAAAGATTTAATATTTCAGAAGTAAGAAAGCTTTAGCACTGAATAGCATCTTTCTCTTTGTAGTGATCCAAAACCAAATCCATATCAGCCAAAAGCACTGTCTCACTGTATTCACCTGGTGATAGCTTAAGTAAATTAGGCATATAGTTGTTTTTATATTCATGCGGATAGTCTCTGCATATAATTTTAATCCGCACATCTTGTGTCGTGAATTCTGAATTTAGTTTTTCAATATATGCACCGAGAATGTTGTCTGACTTTTCCAGGGCAGTGGTCACTGCATCCAGATCGACATCAGCAGCTTGTTGCTTTTGGCAGCCGGTAAAGGCTAAAGATAAGAGTAGGGTGATAAACGTGATGTGCTTCATAGTTATAGTTTTATTGTTATTGGACTTTGAATTATAAGCGAGTTTGGGAAAAAGAAAACCCACCGCTGGGGTGGGCGAAGCAGATCTTAAATTTACTGATTAAATATTTATTGTTACTTTTGATTGATTCTCAACAATGTTTAGGTTTTCTATTTTGTTGATAATGGCCGAATAAATATCAATATCTTCTTTACAATCTATACTGATAATTAATGAATACCGAATTTTATTTTTCCATCTTTCTTTAGCTTTTGCGCTTTTCCACCATCCTGACACAGGGTAAATTGCAATGGTATTCATTGTCATTAGCTCAGCAGCTGTGCCTTTCCAAATGTCTGAGTGAATAGAACCTTTGGTTCTTAAATTAGCACCCATTAGCCAACCTTTAGACTCTGAATCAGAATTTTTATATTCATCATATACGTCTTCTTTGTTAATACTAGCTTTGAAATTTTCTAAAGTTTGGTTTGGACTGATAAACTTGAATCGTAGACCATGGGATTGATAGGAAAATCTGCTTTTATATCCCTTATTCTGTGGGTTAGGTTCAATGAAGTATGAAAGTGTAATTTTCAATTCAACATTTGAACTCGCTATATTACGAAGAGCCTCGATTGGCCAAGGTAGTTGTATTAAATGCCATTCATTAAGTGAAATATGTGACCCTTTCCCTTTTTTAAAGGGTTTTAAGGTATTTTGAAGTACAACATGAGCATGGTTTTCGTAACTATTTAAAGCCTTGTCAATATTCGGAACACCATAGCCTACTGTTCGTAGGATAGTATCTAAAGCGACGCTTTTCGGTAAATTATCGTTTTCTCTATATTTTTTATAAACATCACGAATAGCTCGAGTATACCTACACGAATGAATTAAAAGTCCTCTAATAGTTTCTGGCCAATAGGCTGGGTATTTATCAGCTATTAAGGCTGCATAATTTGAACCTAGAGCAGTAGCAGCACTACTGTCCAAATGACTATCAAAAGGGAAGTTCATATCACCAGAAGTTGTCAAAACAGATACATCATCATGATTTGTAATATCTGGTGGAATGATAGGTGACAAAATTCTATTGCCGCCCTCTAGAACAAACTCAGGCTTTAAGGGAGCTTGCTTTCTCCACTCCCAATTTACAGATGTTCTAGTTGAAGGTGAAATATCACCTTTTTCGCTCCATGGTTGCCAATTATTATAATTTGGATCTTTAATAGTACTTAAGGCTGTTATAGAGCCAACGGTAATGGCATTCCAACTTTGTGCAGGATCTTCAATTTTGGCCAAATGAGCTTGATCCCAAAGTCCAACTGTAGGATCTAAATCAATATTGTTGCCGGTTGAAATTATAAAAAGACGCTTAGGTGATTGGCTATATTCACCAAATGAAAATCTATCAATCTCTGATGACCATGACGAAGGGGTACCTGTGTTATTAGGATTGGCAGAAATAGCTAAGGAATAGATACGGTTCTTAATATGAGTATTATTAATTTCAATTTTATAAGAAGTTTCGGTTGTTATAGCACCGTACAGCTCAGGCTTATTAAAGCCTTGAGGTGGAAGTATCCGTGCAGACTCGATGACATGATTAATTTTGATAACATCATTGCTTTCCAAAAGTTCTTGAAGAGATCCTAGTCCAGCAATACCTGCTTGCATTGAACCATGTGGCGCGTACGGCTTTCTTTCGTATATTTTTGGTTTTATATCATATTTAGGCCACGATGGATTATATGATATAGATAGCTGATCTGAACAAATTAGCTTAAGTAGAGGGTGATTATAATTGACACCGGTATCTAGAATACATACTGAAGTTGTTGGCTCGTTTTTTGTTGATATTCGTGAGACTAAGTCATTTACCCAATCATTCTGATCAATACTATTTAGATTTACAAAAAAACTAGGTGTTTCTGGAACATATCTTAATTCTAGCAAATTGGTCATTAGAAAGAGTGATTTTTCTAATTGAGCAATATTAGATTTGATTAAGAAAACCATATTGTTAAAAAAATTTAAATAATTGTTCCCTAAATCCGCATTAATTGATTCAGCGAAGGATTTTACCTGTTCAAAGGTATACTCTGGATTGTCATCAATTTTTTTGATCCAAACTTCCCACCAAATAGTTTGTTGTTTATCTTTAGGAAAATATTCAATTGAATCAGTCCAAAAATCTTTGATACTAGATAATTTAATATGATCAATACTATTCAATAAAGGTTTATTTCTTGGATTTACATCTGGATCATCACTAATGGTTTTAATATATTCATTTATTTTTTTTAAAAAAGCTGTTCTTTTATTATCAGGAATGAAAATGGTAGCTTCTTCAATTTTAGTTAAATCATTGAATTGAACATTCGCTAAATGTATATCTCTAGTGTCTATTGAATCTAAAGGAAGATTAAAGTTAGGTGAGCTACTAATCGTCAAGTAAATGCCATTATGTTGAATATCTCCAATATCTTGAAAAATTTCAAATTTCTTTTGATTAAACTCGTGTTCAGCTTCAGAAAACTCTATTAGTAAATTATTGGCATGCAGAGCGTAGTTACGAGTCGGGATAGGGGGCTTGGGTACATTGTTTTTAGATGTATAACTGAAATTATGGTTTTCACTATTAAAAATAATATGACGCTTCTTACCCATTATATTCCCACTTAAGTTCTATATTATGTATTTATTTCATCCTTCTACTTAATGAAGAAAGAAATATTTTGTTTGTAAAGTAACCATTATTATAAAGAATAGATTCTTTAGCCGCATCATCAAATGCTTTAGAAATATCGCCTAAACTTAGATTTAGTGAAGATTTATCTATTTCATCCCAATTTAAGGTTTCGTGTTTCAAAAAGCTGATTTTAGAATCTATGAAACGCTTAACCTCATCGTGACTTGGTTTTTTAAAAATAATTATGTCATCAAACCGTCTATTAAGGGCAGCATCTAACAACTCTGGATGGTTGGTAGCTGCAATAATAATACTTTCAGTATTCGTTTGCTCTAAAAGAATCAAGAAAGAATTTAATATTCTCCGAATTTCGCCAACATCATTTGTCAGGTTACGTTGAGAGCCTATAGCATCAAACTCATCGAATAAATAAACACCAATATTGTTGCTCATAAACTCAAAAATATTTCTCAGTTTACTAGCAGTTTCACCCATGAACTTAGTTATTAGTGACTCTAATACAACACGATACAAAGGAATTTTAAGCTCAGAAGCTAGAATATTAGCTGTTAGTGTTTTTCCTGTACCAGGCGCACCTACAAACAAAATTTTATTTCTAGGTTTTAGTTCAAATTTTTTAAGTAAATTCTTTTGTTTTTGCTCTGTTATGATCATATTAATTCGTTCTAAAGTTTCACTCTCAAGTACCAAACTTAGTTTATTAACATGCGGCATTGAAAAGTCAAATAACCCATCTAATTCTTTTTTAGTTTCATAATTAGTGTATAAATCTTGATTTGATGTTGTTTTAAACTGATATGTCTCAATTAAATTTTTTATGTCATTTGCAAGTTTATTGTGACCTAATCTAGCTTCGCGTGCAGCAATTTGGAGTGCTGTAGCATAAAACCTTTGGTTGTCATTTTCACCATGGCTTTTAATAAGCATTTTAATTTGATCTGCTGTAGCCATTAGTGTAACTCCATAAAGAAAAAAGCATGTAAATGCAAGAGGGAGAATATCATACTGTTGGTACAACTTTATAATTAAACATCCCCACACAACTCAACAATGTTATCCAAGTCGCCTATAGCGACTTTTAGTCACCGGTGACTTACTTTTTAAACATCCTTATACAACCCAATAACCTTATCCAAGCCGCATATAGCGGCTTTTTATTTCCACAAAGTCACCGGTGACTTACTTTTTGATTAATACTTAAAATCTTTATGATGTTGAACAACAACACCAATGATTGAAATTTCGATCTGAGATGAATTGTAAGTAGGGAAGTCTGGGTTTAAGGGAACCAGCTCAATAATATCCACCCCATGCTCATTGACCCCAACAACACGGTATTTTTTAAATGTAGTCATTGCTACACCATGCTGAATTTCCTGAGCAACGACTAATGAACCAGGTTTTGGATCTAAGGCTGCATCTACAACAATTTCATCACCTGGCATAAACTCAGGTGCCATGCTCAGGCCATCAATTTCTAACGAAAAAACGGCGTTTGGATCTTTGCCTTCATAACTTGTATATGTTTCATCTTTTGGATGAACGCCGTCGTATACAACTTCCCGCCATATACCAGCTTGGACAAAATCTAATACCGGAATCCTTGTAAGTTTCTTTCCATTAAAACGAACGTTATTAAATCCTTTATCGTTCTCTTCTTTTACAGGGCCACCTAAATTTTTAAGGCCCTCACCATCTAAAATCCACTCTGGTGTTGTTTTTAGGGCTTTTGCAAGAGATGTAATGCTTTTGCCACTAGGTACATTAACCCCTGAAATCCACTTTGAAACCGTACCTTTACTTAGGCCGGTAGCTTCAATTAGATCAACTTGCTGAAGGTTAAGTTCCTTCATTCTTATCAAGATACGTTCAGAAACGCTGCTCATTGCAAAAATACCCATAACGATTGTTTCCAATGGTAAACATTATTATTGACCTAAAAAGAAACTTATGGTTTACTTAGGGAAACTTTAAGTTTATCAAGGTAAACATTATGACTGTCGATGACGTAAAGGAGCATTACGGAGCTGAAAGTGACGCAGACCTAGCGCGAATCTTAAAAAAGACACGCGGAGCTATTAGCAAATGGCGCTCATATGGAATTCCAGCTTCAACCCAGGCAATTCTCCAAATTCAAAGTAAAGGCAAGTTAAAGGCAAATTTAGAAACCTTAATTGCTTAAACCAATTATCAACAACTTAGCGTTTTTAATAAACGTGAAAGTAAACAAGGTGTTCACATGGATATATCGAAAGAGACCAAAACCGCACTACACAAGATGATTCACCAATCAAACGGGATTACACCTAAAGAGATTGCTGATGTTGTTGGTGTGTCTCACAACACGATTTTGAACTATGCCAATCCAAACATGGAAAACCATTTGCCGAGTCTAAAGGCATTTGAAGCGATGCTGACCTACACACAGAATCCAGCTCCATTAAAAGTATGGGCGCACAAATTAGGTTTTGTATTGGTTCCAGTAGATCAAGCTCAAGGCAAGGATCACGAACTAGGTGTTCTTGAATCACTGCTTGGTATGAACGTCGGTAATGGTGCAGCGAATAAGCAGGTTTTATCTGCTCTGGAAGATGGTGTGGTGACACCTGCTGAAATGGATGAGACAGATCGCATCCTGGAAGAAATTGAACACAAAATTCAGTCTTTGCGTAAAGCCATGAAAGGCGAGTGTGCAAAGTATTTATCAGCTCTACAAACAGAAAAAGCCTGAGTTCAGACCTCAGGCTTTTTCGGTGTTCAAATCATCGGAGACTTAAACTATGAACATGTTAACACAAGGAAATTTTAACATAAACGAAGTAACAATGTCATCACTTGAGATTGTTGATTTCATTAATGAATATCGCGCAAAAAGTGAAACCAATCCCGTGCAACTTCGCCATGATCACTTTATGGCAAAAGTGCCGAAGGTTTTGGGTTTAGAGGGTCTCCCAAAATTTAGGGATACCTACATTAACCAACAAAATGGACAAACCTATCCATGCTATCGCTTCCCAAAACGCGAAGCCTGCCTTATGGCGATGTCATACAGCTATGAGTTACAAGCTCAAGTCTTTGATCGTATGACTGCAATGGAAGAAGCGCTTAAGGCTAAAAATAGCTTTGACATCACAAATCCAGCACACCTGCTTCAAGCAATCGAAATTCAAGCCAAGCTCAATATTGAGTTAAGTGAAAAAGTAGCAGTACTCGCACCTAAGGCTGAGGCACTGGAGACCATTGCTGATACTTCTAACACTTATTGCTTACGTGAATGTGCCAAAACAATCGGCATTAAAGAATCTGAATTAATCCAGCTACTGATTAATAAGAAATGGATCTACCGTGATTCAGATCGCAAGCTCCAGCCACATGCCCAATATGTCTTAAACAAGGTTTTCACCAATCGTACGTCACCAGTAATTGTTAATCGCAATGATGGTAAGGAACGTGTGTTCCTGCATATGCGTGTCACTGCATTTGGTCTGACTCGTATCACTGGATTAGTAAACAAAGTACGTAATACAAAGCAGGTGGCGGCATGAGATTTTTCAGAAAGACAGTCACTGTAAGTAAAAACGTTGATGTGGATATTGAGATCGATCTTGATGATATTCGCGAGTTTATTAATGAAGCTGAAAAAGAAGAGCTTGATGAGATCGCTAAAGCATTGGCTGAACATGATATTCACGCTCATTTAACAAAGCTGCATGGTCCAACTATTCAATATTTGATTAATCGTGCCAATCAATTTGGTTTGGATGACATGTTCGAAGAGCTTAAACGTGAAGGCCAGAGCATTGGCGCATACCTCAAAGTGGAAGAAAAGTTATGAATTATTACCAACATCATATTGGGGATTTCAACAATGCGACTCGCCACTTGAGCTTGGTTGAGCGTGCAATCTACCGTGATCTCCTGGATATGTATTACGACACTGAAAAGCCAATTGATGCTTCCAATTTAGAGCGTTTGGCCCGTCGTCTACAATGTGCAACTGAAGATCAGACAGCGGCTTTGAAATATGTTCTTGAGGAGTTTTTTACTCTTCAGGATGGAGCTTATATCAATAATCGTTGTGAACGTGAAATTGCTGAATTTCATGGTAAGCGTAAGCAAGCCAGTGAGGCTGGAAAAGCATCTGCAAAAAAACGTGCAGAGAAAAAGCGACAAGACCCGAATGGTGGTTCATCAAATGCTAAACAATCGAATGACAATAGTTCAACGGACGTTGAAGATCAGTCAAACGAAAATTCAACGACCGTTGAAGCCGCGTTGAACGAGAATTTAACGGACGAGCAACCAACCATAAACCATAAACCATTAACCATAAACCAAGAACCAGTAACCAATAATTATAGTGGTAGTAGTAATACGCGTGAGCAAGATTTTCCTTTACCACCAATTCAGTTTTCTCAATATCAACCTGAGGATCACAAACGGTATTCAATTCTTGAATGCGTGAACGTGTATCCAATTCATTACGATTTCATTGAACTTGGAAAACAACGCAATCCTGAACTACCAGAACAGGATCTGATTTCTATGTTTACTAACTTCGGTGATTTCTTCTCAGCGAAGGCCGATAGCAAAAACACTCCAAGCCTATGGCTGGTGAAATGGTTTACCTGGATTCAAAACAACAAAGACGAAGTACGCCGTCAGCGTGAAGCTAAGTCTCAACCTCAAAAACCAAAATCTTTTTCAGGTGCAGCAAGCCGTACTCAAAACGAAGTCAGCGACTGGATGTCTGAAATTGGCAGCAATGATCAGCCAGCAATGCGTGATGTGCATGAAGTGGAGGGTGTGAAATATGCGTAATGAATTATCTCAACAACAAACCACTCACGCTGTACAGCAATTCAGTGAAACGGATGCACGTAAGCTGGTTGAAGACATGCTTCTGATGTATGGCAAGAAGTTCACGGATCAGTGGTCAGGTTTGAAAAAAAGCCAGGTGATTGAGAAGTTTGTCGAAAAGCTTTCTGAGCTGACTTATGAGCAGTTCCTACGTGGATTGAAACGCCTAGATACAGCTGAATGGCCACCATCGATTCCTGAGTTCAAAAACTGGTGCAAAGGTGTTTATGAATATCAGACTCCGGATGAAGCATGGCTGCAAGCTCTGAACTATGAGAAATCAAACCGTGTTTGTCGCATCAATCGCATTGCCCGGGAAGCATTCTATGCAGTGGTTGGTCCATATGGCAGCTTAAAGCCTACCGATACTGTGCATAACGTGTATTGCAGTGTGTATAAGCGACTGATCGCAGAAGCCAAAGAGCGTGGTGAGCCTGATGAGAAGCTGAAAGCGGTTAAACAGCTGTCTGAACCAAAGCAGCCTGATGAGATAGATCATCAACCTGTTCCAAACGAAGTAGCTCAGCAAGCGCTTGAAGAACTTAAAAAGCGCATGAATGTAAAAAACCGTCATGTGCCAGTACCACAGCGTCTACAGGTGAAGCCAACTCCAATAGCTGATCCATGGCCAGATCCTTTTGAAAATCCTGAGTCGTACTTGGAGAAGTGTGAAGTGGATGGGGTGAAGGTACCTAGGGTTATTCGTGAGCAGTTGGGAGGTGGGGTGTGAAAGACCAAAACGATAATAAAACCGTGGATTGGGTGAGCGTAAGCCGGTCTAGATCATGTTTTGAAAAGAGAATGGATATCCTGGTCTATTCAGCTTATGCAACCAAGGATGTGACTGTAAGCAACATTATTGAGAATGTACTGAACAGCACAAGGGACACCATTCGGGCTTGCTTAAAAGACTTGGTAGATAGTGGTTATTTGGAAAAGACATCGGTCTGGACTTATAGACCAACTGAAAGGACCAAACAGTTATTTGGGGTGCATGGTAAGGGTAATACATGACCAGCTACTCAATCGCTGAATACAAAAAAATGGTGAAAGCCACCAGACCAAAAGGGCGCTCCACACGCCCTAAGGTCAAAGGCGAAAAAGTACCGAATGAGTTTGAAGCGAAGCTGGCTAGAGAACTAAAGACATTAAAAATTAAGTTTGAGCAGGAGTTTTATTTTCATCCTGATCGTCAGTGGAGAGCAGATTTTCACTTAATAGATAAAAAGATTTTGGTAGAGGTTGAAGGCGGGATCTGGAGCGGAGGAAGGCACACAAGGGGTAAAGGCTACCTTGGGGATATGGAAAAGTATAACGCAGCAACAATGATGGGTTTTCAGGTAATACGGTTTAGTACAGATCAAGTGAAGTCAGGTCACGCGATCCAGCAGATAGAGAAGATGGTAGGGGAAATACGATGAATGCAGCAGTAACGATTATGCAGGCAATGGATTGGACTAAGTTTAGTGCTGAGGATTGGTTTCGTCAGTTTGGGGCTTGGATGAATGGGGATACTGAAACCATGGTGGTCATGGTGAAAACTATGCCTACTCGACGAATTACCCAGGAACAGCGTGAACGTCTTCTAGCAATGTACATGAGTGATAAAACGCTTAAGGATCGCTTATGCACTCAGCGCCGTGGCATTCGCTGTCAGATTGATGACAATGAAGCGCGTGCAATTCAGCGAGTAATTATTGAATTAAAAACTATTGAAGATGAAATTGTTCAGGAATGGGTATCTGCACTTTGGTCACATTACGTGATGGGCAATTCATTACGTGATATCGCTGAAAGCAACGATACCTCTGTACTCCAGATCCGCCAAGACCTGAAGTGTGGACTGGCATTTGTGAAGTGTCGCTATCCTCACTTAACTTTTGATATGTTTAAAAAAACCGTTTGACTGTGCGCACGGGGTATGCGATATTCGTGATATAGTGATCGAAGTGTACGTTAAAGCACTAGATTGATTTAAAAGCTCGCCAAATGGTGGGCTTTTTTGACATTATTTATTCATAAAATTAAGTGATAATGTCTTTTTGTTTTTGAGCTCTAATTGAAATGGCGATTTTAACTGTTAAAAAACTAGAAGATACTCTCGGTAAATTAGTGGCTGAAGGTAAAAAGCCTGAAAAGATTTTATTAGGCTATAAAGCGTATGGCGAGCTAATGAATGATCGTAGCTTTTTTGAGGAAGTGGCTGGCTCGGCAATGGATCCAAACAAACGAAAATATAAAAATATTAAAATTAAGGTCACTCAAGACGAATACCAGTTTAACGTGAAATGTCAAAAATAGGTTTAAGCATCCAGGAAAGCTCGCCAAATGGTGGGCTTTTTTATTGCCCTGAGAAATATTAGTGTAATCATACCAAATTAAAATGCTTGATTAACCAGGAAGGAATCTTGCTTAGTTCGACAAAGTTAATGACATTATTTCAGCAATTAATATTATAAATTCATGTTTTATAAGTGAAAATAACTGACATTTCTTGCGACATGATTGCTTGATTGTCCAGGAGTAAAATCATGCTTAGATTACTGATGTGTTTATTTGGCTTCCACGGTGCGACTAAGATTGACTACACGATTGATGATGAAGAAATCAAAGTGTGTCAGGATTGTTTGAAAGAAGTTGAGAAAACAAATTAAAAATAAGAGATTTTATTAACTTACTGATGAATTATTGATTATGATATATTCTCTAAAAATATAAAATGAGAAAGTAATCATGGGTGAGTGGTCGGAATATTTTGAGCAGTTTCCTGGGGAAAATCCTGCAAATTTTAATAAACACCCAGATTCTGAGGTGAGGTCTTTAATTCGTCCGAATTTAAGGGGTGGCAATCTGACAAAAGCAGAATTGGCTGAGGAAAATGCAAAACTAGAAGAACTAAATGCGGAAGCAGAGAGACTGGATAAAGAAAAGGCAGACTTTATTGAGAATGCTAAATCCAAGCCGATTTATCGTGAGGATGGTTGCCCTATTTGCCGAATTAAGGCAATGAATATATATAAGGTCTCTGATACTTCTTTTTATTGCGAATGCCAGAATTGCAATGTATCAGGTGATGGATCTGATATACCTGAAATCTTTGAAAAAATTGAAAATGACATTTGGAACTCTGAGATATAGTCATCTGTCTTAAATCGCCGAACGTATTGCGGCAATCAAAGCCCCTCGCATTCTAGATGTTGAGGGGTTTTCTTTTCTTATTGGTGGTGAATGTGTGGCAATTCTTACTTGGTTTTATCGTGGCTTGGATTATTTGCAGCTGGTATACACATATCTACGTAGCAAATGAATGTGAGCGACTTGGTGGATTTTTCGTTGGTGAAAAAACTTATAAATGCATTGAAGTAAAGAAGCTCGATAAAGAAGAACAAGACTGGTGATGTTTATGACAGACAAAGTACAAGCTAAACAGGACTTAGAATTTTGCAGTGCTGAGCTGTCTAAGTATCAGAATCTCAGTCGATCAGGATTGACGCGTAATGAGCTGCTGGCAATTGACGGCATCATGATTAAGCTGAAAGAGCGTATTAAGAATTTGCGTACGGCGCTTTATTCGTGATGTTAGATAATTTGAAGTGGACATGGGAATCCAATTAAATAAAAGCAATCCAAAATGCTTATACTGTGTGCTTATTAATTAAAAAGGTTTAGAGCCTAATGAGTGCACCGAACGATTTATATTGGAATAATCAGAATAAACAGATGTTGGCGGCAAAGTATAAAGAGCACCTGCAAAAGAGTGGTCTCGAAAATACATTCGATAATTGTTATGACTTTATTTGTCGAAATTACGGATCAACAGTTCCCAAGAAAGAATTTGGTGTTTCTACAAGTATGGCTCTAGCAAAGGCAATATCAGGGCAACAGCCGAATGATTATAGTTTTTAAGATTATGAGACTAAAACCTCCTCTGGGAGGTTTTTTGTTGGGTGCAGATCATGGATCCAAAACACTATAAAAAATTAACCGATAAAGGCCCAATCAAAAATAAACCTCGCAACAGACCATTACCTAAAGCCAGTGAGAAATACTTAGAAGCATTCGATCGACTCAAAGAAATTCTTGATCGGATGGAAATCAAGTACGAAGAATATTTTCATTTTAAAAGCACTAAGCACTGGCGTTTCGATTTGCACCTGGTTGGTTATCTCACATTGATTGAAATAGCGGGTGGTCCGTGGTCTGGTGGCCGTAAGGGTAAGCTGGCTACTAAAGCATGGAGCATTGATCGTTATGACCATGCTGAAGAAATGGGATATCGGTATATACGCTTTGAAGTATCTGATATCTCATCATCCAACAGGGCTATACAGTGGCTTAGAAATTTAAAGGCATCTTATGGAACAGTTCAGACCATTCCCACCGACAGATCTGATTGATCAGGCCGAGGCAGAGGAAGCTATTCGCTTGGCACCTGCACCAGAGCTTAAAGAATGGGTCGTAAAGAATTGGCTTACTTTAGGTGGTGAATTACATAACCCGGATCATGATCATATTGCCGAGCTGCTACACGACAATGAAGAGTTCCTTGCATTCGCCTGGGCTTCATCTGCCGCTCTAGCGAAAAAACGTATGGTATTGGGTCAATGTGAAAAGGTCATGTTTAACGTGGGTGGCTGGAAGAAAGCACGCCAGGAACAACAGATGCGTGACTGGTTTGGATTCGTACCTCAATATCTCATTACTGTAGATGCTACTTATTGTGAACAGGCTACAGATCGCGATTTCTGCCGGCTAATAGAACATGAGTTGTATCACATCGGTGTAGAGCGCGATGAAGATGGTGAAATCATTTATAGCGATATGACCGGACTACCTAAACATTACTTAGCTGGCCATGACGTTGAAGTGTTCTTTGGTGAGACTAAACGATGGGGAGCTGATGACTCGGTGAAACGTCTCGTTGAAATTGCCAAGAATGCGCCGTTTGTATCTGAAACAAGTATTGCTGCGTGTTGTGGGAACTGTGTCATCGGTTAAATTTTTTTGCCTACTTTGCATGACGTAGCATGACAAAAGGGGGATTTATGGCAGCACTTAAAGAGCCTGTAAAAATATTTATTGTTCAAGCTCTTGCATGCCGTGATACCCCTCAAGAAGTTGCGGAGTTGGTCAAGCAAGAGTTCAACATCGAAATCGATCGTCGTCAGTGTGAAAACTATGACCCGACTAAATATGCAGGTCGCAATCTCGGGAAAAAACTTGCAGATCTATTCAATCAGACTCGTAAGAAATTTGATGAAGGTTTGATAGATATTCCAATTGCCAGTAAGTATTACCGGCTTAAGCAATATCAGAAGCAACTTGAAAAAACCAAGAATGCAAAATTAGCTCTTAAGATTCTTGAACAGGCTGCTAAGGATGTAGGTGGTCAATTCACTAACCGACAAGAAATTACTGGTAAAGATGGTGAAGCATTACAGACAACAGTTGTTCATGCCACTCAAGAACAAGTTGAAGCTGCAGTGAAGAAGGCCCAAGAGGAATATTAAATGGATCTGCAAACACAGGTTGAAAAAAAGCTGTGTGAAGATGAGCATTTATATTTCACCCGGCGATTCTTTAAGCCCCGTATGGGTTTTAAATTCACGGTGAATTGGCACCATGTTTATATCTCATGGATTATTGATCAGGTAATTGCGGGTGAGATAGCAAACGTCGTCATTAATGTTCCACCAGGTGCTGGTAAGACTGAACTGACAACCAACCTAATTCCACGTGGACTGGCTTTAAATGCACGATCTCGATTCTTGTATCTATCTTTTTCTCAGTCACTGGTCGAAGGCGTATCAGATACAGCGCGTGACATTGTGAAGTCGAAAGACTATCGATTGATGTGGGATTTAACGGTCTCCAATAGTACTGACTCCAAGAAAGAATGGAAGATTACGGTTGAGGACTATGATGTTGGCCATGTGTATGTTGCCTCCATGGGTGGACAGGTAACAGGACGGCGCGCAGGGACACTGGCTGATGATGGCTTTACAGGTTGTATCATCATTGATGACCCATTAAAGCCAGAAGATGCTTTCAGTAAGATCAAACGAGATGCCGCCAATCGCAAGTTACTTAATACGGTGAACTCACGTAAGGCCAAGTCTGATACGCCGATCATCATGATCATGCAGCGTCTTCACACTGAGGATCCAACCAACTTTGTCATGACAGGTAATCTACCTGGTGAATGGACTCAAATATCCATCCCAGCACTGATTGATGATAAGTACATTGCAACCTTGCCAAAGCATATTCAAAAGCTGGTACCGCGAGATGCTGAGCGTGATGAGCAAGGCCGCCAAAGTTACTGGCCAAAGAAAGAATCGCTTCAATCCTTATTACAACTTGAAAAGGGTGGCAAGGATAAAGAAGGTGCCACGGTATCCCGTTATACATTCTCTAGTCAGTACATGCAGCAGCCTAAGAAATTAGGCGGTGACTTAATCAAGTCTGAATGGTTTGGATTCTATAAAGACATTCCAGAGCTTCAGTGGCGCGCCGTCCTTGTCGATACCGCTCAAAAGACCAAAGAGCACAATGACTATTCCGTATTCCTACTTGTAGGCATGGGGATCGATGGAAAGCTGTACTTGCTAGATCTCTTGCGCGGTAAGTGGGAAGCACCAGAACTGAATCGTCAGGCTAAAGCCTTTCTGGATAAGCACAAGGAATACACCTGGCATACCAAACCTATCCGCTACATGAAAGTAGAAGATAAAGCGTCTGGTACTCAGTTGATCCAAACACTCGGCACTTACTCTGGTGTCGCTGTGATTCCAGTCCAACGTAATACAGACAAGCTATCCCGTTTCATGGATGTGCAGGTCCATCTCGAAGCAAACTATAAGGATAAACCGGAAGATCGTTTTGTGATGGTACCTAAAGATGCTCATTGGGTCGGTGAATTCTTTGAAGAATGTGAAGCATTCAATGCGGCATTTACCCATGATCATGATGACCAAGTAGATACGCTGATTGATGCGATTGAAGATGCAGTAATTGCGATTAATTACAGCCCTCCGGCTGCATAAGGTTAAGTTATGTCTAAGAAAAGGAAAAAACCTGAGAATGCAAAACCTGAAGCTGGTGCACTGTATTCTCATGAAGCTGAACAGGCTTTAATCAGTTATCTGACCAAGATGCCAGACGGCGATGAAGTGCTGCGAAAAGCTGGCGTTACCCGCCCACGTTTAAAAGTCATGATGTATGACGATGAGATTTATCAGGCCATTGAAAAACGCCAGGATAAACTTGAGAGCGCATCATGGCGTGTAGAGCCGATGGACCGACCGGAATCTAAAATCATTATGGAGCATTTACGTGAGTGGTGGTCTGAGATTCTCTTGGGTGCGCAGAATGCTCGCTGGTACGGATATTCTGTATTAGAGGCAATCTATACCAAGCCTGAGGAACCGAGCCTACATATTGATGGCAATACCATTACGCCGTTTATTGGTTTTAAGTGGATTGGTGAAAAGCCAATGCAATGGTATGAGCCTAAGAATGATGGTCGTCTGATGCTGCTGGCTAACTACAACACGACTCGACAGCATCAGGAAGTAGACCAGCGCTTCAAACACTTTTTGACACGTTGTAAATCTACTTATGAGAATCCATTAGGTGAGGCTCTTTTAAGTCGACTGTACTGGGTCTGGTTCTTCAAAACGTCTGGCTTTAAGTTCTGGGCTAAGTTTGTTGAAAAGTTTGGCTTGCCAATGCTGGTTGGTAAAACTGCCGGCAAGACGACAGATATGCGTGATGCGCTACTTAGAGCGCATGCAAGCTCAGTGATTGCTTTAAGTGGAACAGATTCGGTAGAAATCCAAACAGCCAATACCAATGGCAACGCATCACAGACTTTCGAAGCCTTCGACAAGAACCTTGAGCGCCGTATTCAAAAGGTGATTCTGGGTCAAACTCTAACCAGTGGTACCGATGGCGCAGGTTCGCGAGCTTTAGGTGATGTGCATCTTGAAGTGCAAAACTCAAAGTATAAAGCTGATGTACGAATGATCATGCCAACGATTCAAGCCATTATTAACGCGTTATGTGATCTCAATGGCTGGGAACGTCATCGGGTCATCATTGGTGAAGAGAAATCACTGGAAGAGCCTAAAGCGGATCGTGATGTGAAGCTTAAAAATGCTGGTGCAGTCTTAACGCCACAATACTTTAAGCGTGAATATGGTCTGGAAGATGGTGATGTGATTGAACAGCCTCAAACTGGCTTCAATCAATTCACTGCATTACCTCGCCAGGCATTCAACTTCAAGGCGACAGCAAATAAGCTCTCACCGGAACAGCAAGAAGTTGAAGAACTGACTGATGGCCAAGATGAATTTCAGTTACTGAAACCAGATCAGGTCAAGGAATTAATATTCAAGTCTGATAGCCCTGAAAGTCTGGCTTATAACCTGATGCAATTAATACCTGGTGCAACTCAGACCCAGTTCAAAGCTAATCTGGATCAGGCTTTATATGCTGCAGATGTGTTGGGGTATGTGACGGCTCAAAACGGGAAGTAAGCTATGCAACCAGTCACGTTTCTTGAGGCGCTTCGGTACGCTCACAGTAAAAAGATCGTGCTACCTGATGAGTTCTATTCAATGGACCTTAAGACCCGACAGATGGCGACTACGGTTAGCTTTCTATCGAGTCTTGAGCAGATTGAAACGGTCATCAAGGCAGTGAATAAATCCATTGCCGACGGCGGTACCTTTAAGGATTTTCAGAAGCTAATTGAAGAATCTGAAATCATTCTGCCAAAGCACTACCTGGACAATGTGTTCCGTACCAATATCCAAAGTGCTTATGGACATGGACGATGGCAACAACAGCAAAGGAATAAGGCTAAACGACCTTACCTGATGTACTCAGCTATCGATGATAGTCGGGTGCGTCCTAGTCATTTAGCTTTGAACCGGATTGTTCGTCACATTGATGATCCATTCTGGCTGACACATTACCCTCCCACAGGTTTCCGCTGTCGGTGCACATGCATAGCATTAACTGAGAAACAGGCGCTGAAATACGGTATTACGCCAGATGATCAGTTGCCAGAAGTAGCTGAGGCTTTGGATTGGTCATCACATCCATTGCAGTTTGGTGAACTTGAATCACTGGTGGATAAAAAGATCAGTACTTCAAGTCTAGATAAGGAATATCTCCTTGAGCAGAAAGAAGTCATTAAGGCTGAATGGACGGCGAGTAAAAAGCTCACCAGTCTGTTTGCTCCAATGGATGATAAGACTCGGGAGCTATTCGACACAGTGGCCAATACCGTTATTCCTCTTGATCCCAGCATTCGACCAAGTGCGATTCGTACTTTTCTGGATTATGTGCAGGGCAATGATGCTCCACTGACTGGCTATTTAAACTCTGCCACAAGCTCTCTGGCCGATGATGTACTTAAGCGCTGGCTGAGTACCGACATGGCAGCGATTCAAACTGTGGCAAGCAATACGGCTTCTACCGTAGTAGGTGCTGTAACTCTTAATCAAGTAGCGGCTTATCAAGTCGGGCAAACAGTTCAATTTAATGCGCCGTTGCTTATGGCTGAAAGTGCAGGTGATATCGTGATCAAGATTGAAAATGCGAAAGGTCTTGGTATCGATCTGGATATGCTAAATGCTGGAAATGGCGTGCTGATGCCGATGGGATTATCTTTTGAAGTAGTTTCGATTGAAACGGTTGAAGGGCGGGTGGTTTATACGCTAAGGCCATTATTAAACTAAAACGATTTTTGTAATTGACCGTCCGAAAGGGCGGTTTTTTTATGGAGCATGAAAAATGCCAAAAGAAGAGGAACATAAGCCGAATCAGTATTGCTTCCAGGTCGGTAACTTAAATGTCGATCAAGCTGAAGATGGCAAGAAGAAGCGGACTTTCTCCGGTGTTGCATACAGTGGTGAAGTTATTACCGATCATTGGTATTGGGATCGAATCATCTTTGATCTTGATTCTATGCAAATTAAAGGCCGAATCCCTGCGTTACTGGATCACTCAACCCGGCAACGTGCTGGAGCCATCAATAGCCACAGCATTGATCACCAGAACGGCCTAACAGTTTCAGGCGATCTAATGAGTAATGAATTTGGTACTCAGGTTGCTCAGGACTCTGACGATGGCTTTCCATGGCAGATGTCAGTGCGAATTGAACCCTCTGCAGTCGAAGAAATCCAAGCGGGTGCATCAGTCACTGTAAATGGAAAAGTGCATCAAGGGCCTATCACGGTTTTCCGTGGTGGTCGTATTCGTGAGGTGTCTTTCTGTGCTTTGGGTGCGGATGACAATACAAACGCAGTGGCAGCAAGTCACTCTCCAAAACAATTTAATCAACCAGAGGACACAGACGTGACCGAATTAGAAAAGGCTCAGGCCAAAATTACCGAATTGGAAGGTCAGGTGAATACTCTGACTGAACAAAACAAACAATTCGCAGCAGCAAAACGTGAAGCTGAAATCACTGCATTAGGTAAAGACCTGGGCAAAGAATTCAGCGCTGAAGATATTGAAGAAATGAAAAAGCTTGATGATGGTGCATTTGCATTCTCAGCTAAGCAACTTCGCCAATTTTCTGCAGGTAGCCAGCAGCCACCAGCTACACCACAAACACAACAAACACCAAGTGTGAATCCGGCATTTGCTCACTTGTTCACTCATCAAGCCAATCCGGGGCAAGGTGGTCAAGCTCCACAAGGCTCGGCTTTAGATCAGGCATTTAATCAGTTTGTAGCAGCACAGCAACAAGGAGCTAAATCATGAGCCAAGTCGTAACAGGAACTATTGAAAATAAACAGCTTGTAGTCGGTGACGGTGTACGTACAGAAAATGCCAAAGTAAAAACTGCTACAGCATATAAGCGCGGCGATTTACTTAACGTGGATGCCAATAACGTTGCTGGTCATCCTGTTGTCACTGAAGGTGTAGTAGGTGAATGGAATGCAATTGCTGTTTCGGATTTCACTGCAGCGCAATCTACTTACCATGCGGCTAATAATCTTGAAATGCCGATCTACGTGCAAGGCCCATTTGATATTGCAGTAGTTACAGTGAATGGAACACCTCTGACTACTGCTCAATATGATGCAGTACGTGCACAAGCATTAAAAAACAAAATCGAACTTCGTAAAGTTGTGGGGAACTAAGACATGAGTCAAACTTTTACATTTCAAAATGCACCAGTGGAATTGCTGGATGTGCCACAGCTGGTATTACTGACTGATACCACTCAAAAGGTAGATACCTGGCTGATGGACCGCTTTTTCCCTCAGCGTGTTTCATACACTAAAAAAGAAGTTCCAGTAGGTGAGCTAAATACAGCGACTCCACTTGCGCCGTTTGTTACTCCGACTGCAGCTGGACGTCAGATTAAAGTAGGTGAATCTGGTAACGTGAAATTCGTTAAGCCAGCTTATCTGAAACCAATGATGACAGTCATGCCAAGTGAAGTGCAAAACACTGCTCTGATCGCACGCTTACGTCAGTTTGGTGTGATTGCGACTGGCTCAAATCGCTTGTCTGATGCAGATCTACTACTGATTGATCAGGCTCAAAAAGCATTGTATCTGCGTCAGTCTATCGAAAACCGAAAGCTATTAATTGCTCGTGATGTGCTTCTCTACGGTAAAACCACTTTTGCTTCTGCAGACTTCCCGATGTATGAAGTAGATTATGAACGTAATGCAGCATGTAACTTTACGCCGTTGATCAAATGGGGCCAAGCAGGTGCTACTCCAGTCAAAGATATTCAAGCGATGATTGATCTTTCTGTTGAGCATGCTGGTACATCACCAATCATGGCCTTAACTACGTCAAAAGTGTATAACACGCTGATTAAAGATCCTGAGTTTAAGGAAAAGTTCATTGCTCCATATGCGGGTGTGAGTGTTCCACTTACTCCAACCTTTGATCAATCCGATAAACCCCAATTCCGCGGTACCATCGATAACCTAGAAATCTGGACCTATGATGCTAAACACAGCATGAATGGAAGTGTTGAGCGTTTCATTCCAGAAGATTTCTTTGGGCTGGTTTCTGATGCTAATGGTTGGATTGCTCACTGTGCATTGCAAAACGTTGAGGCATTTGGCCAAGCTCTAGAATTCTATTTAAGCCAATGGCAGGAAAAGAACCCTTCAAGCATTCAACTACTAGCTGAATCATCTCCACTTGCTGTTCCTAATAACAAGAACGGTTTAGTCGGTGGACGTGGATTTGTATAAGGAGATCAAAATGCCAAAGTACATTGCAAAACAATCGATCGGACACTTCCGTCCAGGTCAGGAAATTGAGGGGCTTGAAGCTAAACAACTTCAGGCCCTTTTAGCATCTGGGGCTATTGAAGAATATCAAGAGCTGGAAGAACCTAAGGCAGATGGTACCGCTGCACGCTTGGCTGAGCTTGAAAAGGCCAATACTGAGCTGACAGCAGCCAATGAAGCCTTAACTAAAGCTAATCAGACAGCAACTGTCGAAAAGGCTAAAGCTGAGCAAGAAATTGCTGAGCTCAAAGCCAAGGTGGCTGAGCTTGAAAAGGTGAAACCTGCTGCTAAACCTAAAGCCGGTGATAAGCCAGCGGATGAAACCAAGTAGGTGGTCTATGTATGCGACTAAAGCTGATTTAGTCGCTCGATTTGGTGAAAATGTACTTAACCTTGCACTCATGTTTCCTGCTGATGCTCCAGATCCATTAGAGACGGCATTGCAAGATGCTTGTGAGGAAGTGGACGGATATCTAGCAGTACGCTACCCATTACCCTTGCCAAATGTGCCGAACAATTTAAAGCGAATAGTGTGTGAAATTGCTCGCTATAAACTTTATTTTGAAGAGGCACCTGAAGCTACCGAAGTCCGCTACAGGATGGCGATAGATTTCTTGAAAGGGGTACGGGATGGCAAAAACTCACTGGCAATTCTAGATACCAGCAACCAAATCAGCGACGACCAACCTAAAGGACGACCTTCAACGGCGCCAGTGGGTACTTCATATACCGGTGGTGTATTTGGAGATTCTATCTTGGACCAGATGCCCAGCTTGAAGTGAGGTGCTTATGGCTTTTGCGATAACCATTCAAGCTGATAGTTCACCGATTGAAGCAATACTTAATCAATTAGGTAACTTTGAATCATTAAAGAACCAGCTGTTTGATGAGATTGGTGCTGGACTTGTGGATAGTGTGCAGCATCGTTTCTTAACAGGTACTGATGTAGATGGGAACCCGTGGAAGATTTCATGGCGTGCCAGCATGCAAGGCAGGGATGGTGTCGGGGTCGGTGAAACGCTTCGAAACACTGGCCGCCTAATGAATTCTTACACACACAATGTTCTTTCAAGCGGTGTGGAGGTGGGTACAGATGTTGCGTATGCACCCCATCTGCATTACGGCGCAACAATCCTACCCAAGAATGGGCAATACATTACATTCGCAGTCGGTGGCCAATATCGAAAGGTTAAGCAATCAGTTCTACCGCCACGGACCCAGCTCGGTATTAATGCTGAAGATGAGGTAATGATTTTGGATATTGTCGGGAGTTTTATAGATGAGCACCTTCTTCGCGGTGCGTGATGAGATTGCAGAAAAGCTGAAAGAAATTCCAGAACTTCTAAAGATCTATACGCCGTTAAACTCAGTCAGCGTAACCGAGATGTCGCAGGTTACGCCGTCAGCACACGTCAATTTCGTTCGTATTGACAAGAAAGCCAGTGCAGGTCGTGGAAGTATCAATCAGATCGGTCAGCAATGGGCAGTTACGGTTGCATGTCGTAATGCTCAATCTCAGATGACTGATGGCCGAGCGGTGAGTGATGAAGCTGGGTTGTTAACCGAAAAGGTCATTCAATTACTTTCCGGCTGGCAGCCTCAAGCATCACGTACGGCACTAGAAATGATTTCGGTTCGGGATGGGTATAGTCCAGGCTTTGCATACATCACGATTATTTTTGAATCACAAAAATTCATTTAGGAGCCATTCATGGCAAAACAATACAAAGCATTGCAGCCTGTAGGTCGCTTTCAAAAGGGTGATGTGGTCGGTGGGCTGAGTGATGCACAAATCAAAAAATTACTAGCAGATGGTGCAATTCAGGAACTACCTGAACCTAAAGCTGCTCCAGCCAAGAAAACTACAGGGGATGAAAAGTAATGGCTAAAGAATATATTTCGCTGCAAGGTAAGTTTTACCTGTCAGAACTTGTGAATGGTGTTGCTAGTGCAATGCGCCATTTGGGCAACGTGCCAGACTTTGAGTTAGAAATTGGTGCTGATGTTGTTGAGCATAAAGAATCAACATCTGGTCAGCGTACTACTGACTTCACCATGATCAACGCAACATCAGTGAATTTTACGGGAACGCTGGAAGAAACTGATCCAGAAAACCTTCAATACATCCTGTCTGGTATGAATCACGCCGTAGCGACCAGTACAGCGACAGATGTATCACTGGGTACTGTGGTGGCCGGTAAAGAAATCAAACTGGATGGTTATAACCTGAAAACGGTTTCATTCAAGGATTCAACCACTGGTACAGCTAAGACTGTTGATCCAGAGAATTACACACTGGATGCTGTATTTGGTACTGTGGTTTTCCATGATGTATCAGATCTGACCATGCCGATCTTAGCCACCTACACCACTGGTGCAGTGACTAATACCACTCTGGCATCCGACTTTGAAAAAGAGTATGAGCTTTTCTTCAAGGGCATCAATACCGCAAATGGTAAACACATGGCTGTACGTTTATGGCGTACCAAGAAGTCGCCAGAAACCACTTTCCCACTGATTCATGAAGAACTTGGTCAGTATGAAATCTCTGGTCAGGCTTTATCTGATGTAACGAAGCAAGCAGATCCGGCATTAGGCTTATATGGCCATGTTGTGACGATTCCGGCAGCGTAATAACCTCATGCAGGCACAAAGAACTCCACGGCGCTATGCGTCTTTTTTTGTGCCTGTACTTTTTATCAATGTTATAATTTAGGCAGAATTATAAGCATTGGTGAGAAGAATGAATAAACTAAATTTCGACAACATTGACCAGATACCCGTTGTACACGTAAGTGTGAAAAGTGCAGGTGACGAGACACTTATAAAATATGAATCAAATGATGAAAAGCTTCTTGAAGAAGTTGTAAGTAGGATTGATAAGAAAGTTTTTATTGTTGATGACCTTCTGCGCCACTGATAAAAGTACAAGTAGATAACCACTCTCCGGAGTGGTTTTTTAATACCTCATGTTTTGTAATATTTTGTTAGTTTAATTAGCGCTCAATAGGGCTATAAAAGATATTCAGTTAACGTTGAGAATAAAACTGCTATGACTAAAATAGAAATATTTGTCTCCATCCTAGCCGTAATAATTATTTCTACTTTTATTTATCTTGTATGTCAGTAAGTTAGTAAGCTAAGAACCGCCTTTAGGGCGGTTTTTTGATAAGTGGAAGTTCCACTTGGCTATATAGGGTCAATTTTAAAAAGACTTAAAATAGTAAAACATAACTTTACAAATCCACTCTCCCTAGGCTTTAGATAAGATTGAAAATTAATGTAAAGTGCTGCCCTTAATACATGGGGATATTATGAAAAATTTAAGCTTATTCTTTTTTATTGTGATTTTAGCTGGGTGTGGACACAAGGAATCTAACGGTCAGCATCTTGATTTAGAAACAAGCAAAAAGGAACAGCTTGAATTTGCAAAAGAAGCTACAAAAAAATTCATTCCCAACCCTGATTCGGCAAAGTTCCGCAATCAAATAAGCGAGTGTGGAGAGGTAAGCTATAAAGAAGCAGATAGTGATTATGTTCCCTTCCAGCGTTTTATTGTGCTTTCAAAGGATATAGTACTTGTAGAAAATCAGACGGATCAAAAGCAATTTGAGTTGTCATGGAAGAATGGTTGTACGCCAAGCTGGAAGTAATTAAAAAGCCCTTTAATTAAGGGCTTTCTTTTATTCACCAGATGATTCAGATTTTTGATCTTTTTTATTTCGATACTCTAAAGCAACCTGTTGTGCTTCAGCTGCGGCAGTGGCTTCTATTGGAATCGAGTCAGCTGCGATAGCCACGGTACCAGTAAATCCCATTAAAGCTAAGATTAGAATTTTCGAATACTTTTTCAATTGAATTTCCTCTACGTTTCTAAGACTTAATTTCAGTGTAGAGAATGATTTAAATCACGGATGTATCAGCTATGTCGGGATATGTAAGATATTCAGGTCTAAAGTTATAGGTTTCTAGGTTTGCGTAAGAATGCTTTTCGGTTGAAACTTTTTGTTGAGTTGCTTAACGAAATGTTTGAATGCTTCAGTAGGTAGTTACACTCTAAAGAAACTTCCCTAACTTCTAAATCTTTGTAACATCCAATAATTTTTTTGTAATCTTTATGTTATTAATTGTATGCTTTGCTTATCATATGAATGATGAAAAGTGGAGCTCCGAAAATGCTGACCAAAGCCGAAATCGTTGTTGTCGTTCTAATGATAGTAGCCTTAATTCTCATCGTTTATGAGATGGGGCAAGGTCGTAATTGGGCTTTATAGAATTCAGCCTTTATTAAAGTTAAAAGAAAAGCACCTCCGGGTGCTTTTTTAATGCCTAAAATTATCTCGAGACCCCATCATGAATGATTTTTTCTTAGCAACAAATCGCAGCATCCGGATTAATGATATCGAAGTCCGCCAGATCCAGATAAAAGACTTTGACACCTGGGCAATGCATGCTGAAGTATTGAAGAATTTCATCAAAGACCAAAATCATTCAGATGAGATTTTGACAGGATTATTTAAGGCTCATGGGGTGCAAGTCATTTCGACCATGGCATGTGTAACTGATCTGGACAATGAATCACTGGTAGAACTGGCTGCTGATGAGAAGAGTTTTAAGGAGTTGCTAAAAGCGGTACTTCTGATCAACCAGGCTTACTTCAAATACGAAAAGCCAAAACGCGGCATTAAAAAGAAAGATGACTCTACCTGGTTTGATTCATTCCAGTTTCTGGTATCAATGGGCCATCAGCATAGTGAAATCATGGAAATGACCTACGGCGCATTCCAGGGGTATGTTAAGGCAGCAAATAAGCTGTATAAGCAGGGAATTTTTAACTCTGCTATTGCTGCACGTGTAGCCCAATCCGACAAAAAAGGCTTTGAATCATTCAAGAAAGAAATGGTTTCTGATTGATCATGCATTACCCTAAAGTTATGATAGGAAAATAATAATTTAGGGAATAGGGAAAATGGCTAAAGTGGAATGTCTTGTTTGTGGACGTGTAGGCTCTGCAAAAACTAAAGGTAGTTTTGTTATAACTATCGTTTTGCTTTTTATTGGCTTGCTTCCAGGGATAATATATGAAATCTGGCGTAGATCAGGCGGTAAGGTCTGTGATTCTTGCGGCAGTCAAAATATAAGACTTTATTCACCTTTGCCTAAACAAATACAGCAATCAATCCAACAAGAAGCACAGCCAGAAGTTTTTAAAATACCAAGCAAAACCAAATTAGTCGCAAATGATATATTTTCAAATAATGCAGGTAATTTTGTAAAATTGGACGAAAATGGAGTCGAGCAAAAGAATTGCCCTGATTGTCGCGAACTAATTAGATTTGATGCGAGAAAATGTAAGCACTGCGGCTCAATCTTAGAGGAAACATCTTAAACACTTATATTTATACCCAGTGTTATACCCGCTTCGGCGGGTTTTTTATTGCCTAAAATTTAGAGGTCAGCATGTCTGGTAAAAATTTAACATTCAAATTAATCATGGATGCCGACACTAAAGGTTTTGTTGGCAATGTTAAACAGTCAGAAGATACAGTTAAATCAGTATTCAACACAATTAAGCACGAATCTGAACGATTAAAACAAGCAACTGCCGATGCTTCGAAAGAAATGGGAAATATTATCCCTAAAGGCACCAGTGAATTAGCAGACAAGCTTTCTCAGTCTCTAAATGCTGCTACTGGAATCATCAAAGATGCTGGTGATAACGCAAAATCTACAGCAGGAAACTTTGCAGATTTTGGCAATAAGGCTGAAAAAGCATTAGGCCAACTTAAGAGTGATTTAGTTCAAGCCAAACGAAACCTTGAGTCATTTTCCAAAACCAGTGCTTCACCTGCAGATATTGAAAAAGCACAGGTTCAAGTCGATCAGTTAGAAAAAGAAGTACAGCAGACTGATCAGGCATTTAATAATTTTCAAGCTGAAGTAGGTAAAGCCAACAACAGCTTAAGAGAAACAGACATAGCAGCTCAGACAGCGCAAAAAGGTATTGATGGCGCTAAATTTGCTGTTAACACACTTGTGGGCGCATTAACTGCTCTTGGTATAGGTTTGGGTATTCGTGAGCTTGCGGAAGCCGCCGACTCATACACTAACCTCTCTGTTCGTATTCAGATTGCCACTCGTGAAGGCGGTGATTTTACATCGGCCATGGCTGGCGTTCATCAGGTCGCATTAGCAACAAACTCAAGTTTGGATGCTACAGCAGGCTTATTTGCCCGATTGAATACAGTCGGTAAAGAAATGGGGATGACGCAGCAACAAGCGTTAGACCTTACTAAAACAGTGACCCAAGCGATTCAGATTGGTGGTGGATCAGCACAAGCAAGTGAAGCAGCAATCACTCAGTTTATTCAAGCAATGCAAGGCGGTGTTCTTCGCGGTGAAGAATTCAACTCCATTATGGAAAATGGCTATGGTCTTGCTGAAGCATTAGCTAAAGGGTTGGGAGTCACTACCGGCGAACTTCGCAAGATGGCTGAAAATGGGGAGCTTACCTCTGAAAGAGTTGTTAAAGCTGTTCAAAGCCAAGCCACACAGATCCAAGAAACTTACAACCAATTTCCCACCACTATCAGCAATGCCTTGCAGAAGATATCAACGCAGTGGCAAATCCTGATTGGTGAGATGGATCAAGCCAATGGATCAAGCGCGACGGTAGCAAATGCTCTATCAATTATTGCTGATAATCTTGGAATTTTAAAAGTATTCTTTGATGATGTGGCTGAAGGTGTTGGATGGTTTCAAGACAAGCTCTCTGAAATCGATCCATCTACAATTGAGGCTATTAGAAGCACTTTATCTGCTGTATATGACACGATTAAAACTGTCATTTCAGGCATGGCAGGAATCGCTGAAACCGCCTGGAGTGCCTTCACATCTACCTTGGATGCAATCGCCCCGCTATTTAACGCAATTATGGGTGGTAAGGAAGAGGTTAGCGGCTTAACAACCTTATTTAACGTTTTTAAAATTGCACTTGGTGTAGTTTCTGATGCTGCCACGGGATTAAATATTGGTCTTAAATTACTACTTGCAGGTATTCAATTTATCGCTGGTGGTATTTACTCTTTAAGTGCTGCAGTGCTCGATTTTCTGGGTTTTGATGACCTAGCTGCTCAAGCTCAAAATGCCTCAGATGCGCTTTTTAGACAGGCGGAAAAAAATGGACGAGAAGCCAATAGACTGGCACTTGAGAGCAAATCAGCTACACAAGAAGCAATCAATGATATACGGCAGACTGAAGAAGAGGCCAATAAAGAACGTATTGCCGAAGCACAAAAAACTCTTACTGAATTAAAAGCTCAGGAGGAAAAGCACAAAGCTGATTACAAGGCTATCAGTGATGAGCGTATCAAATTAGAGCAGCAACTTTTTGAGGCACGTAAGACCGGTAATCAAGCTTCGATTGATTTGGCTACTAAGGGATTGGCCGAGCTTGATGCTAAGGAAAAAGCTTATCAGGCTGAAAGTCAAAAAATTACAGATGCCAAAATCCAAGCCGCTCAAGACTGGGTAAATGCACAGCTAACAGCAATTGATGGTACGCAAAAAGCAGCCGATGCAGCGACTCAAAAAACATTACAAACAACTCTGGCTGCTCAAGGTTTAAAACTTGAGTTTGATAGCACTGGCAAGGCAATTGTTAAGGCTATGGATGACGGTGCTAAGGCTACTGAGGGCACAGCTAACGCAGCTGACAAAGCGCGAAAAGCTGCAACAGCCTTAGGCATGGATCTGGACGTTTCCTTAAATCGTGTCTCTGAAAAGTTCGCTGAAAATGGCAAAAATGTTACTACCTTTGCGGCCGGCCTTGAGGAGCTTGGGGTTAAGGGCAAGCAAGCTGGTAATGTTACCTATGAAGCCTGGTTGACATGGCTGCAAACGGCCAAAAGCCAGGCCGAAATTGATATGGCCAAAGCCAAGCTTCAGGAGTTCGGTACTCAAGGACAAATTTCAACATCTCAGGTAGAGCAAGGCCTCATTGCTATCAAAATGCAGGCTCAAGGATTACCAGATGATATTGATCCGGTTACTGAAGCATTTAAGCGATTAGGCATTCAAACCAAAGAGCAATTAAAGCTGGCCGCCCAGCAAGCTTTGATGGACTACATCACAATTCGGGATAGCGGTAAGGCTACCGCTGAAGGAATTGAAAAAGCATATCAAAAAGCTGCTCAGTCTGCGGCAGCTTCAGGGGATGCTGGAAGAATTGCTGCAGTAAATGCAATGAATGCCGGACGTAATCTTGAAGTGCAGATTGATGACACTGGTAAAGCCGTTGTTAAAACCATGGATGATTGGTCTAAATCCAATGACCGTGTTAAAGACTCTGCACGTGGAATTGCTGATGGATATCGCCATGCTGGCCAGATTGCACGTGAGGAGGCTAAGTCTTCAACTGAAGCCTGGGCAGAAGCGGTTGATGCTGCCTCGGCTGAATTTGATAAGGCAATGAAGCAGCAAAGCAAGGCGCTGGGTAGCTTGGATGACTATGACTCCTACAGTAAATCCGATGTTGTCTCTATGCTGAAATCCAAGGGCTATGATGATAAGCAGGCTCAAAAACTGGCTGGTAATATCTGGTCTAAGGCGATGGCAGCGGATCGTGATGCCAAGATGGAAAGCTACGGTCGCGGCGGTGGAGCAATGAGTACTTTAGTCAGAGGTATGTTTGACCAGGCGGCAGCTAAAGGGGTTACCACCCAACACGGAACCAACAAGATCAATGAATTGCTCCGCAGTATCAATGTGGCTTCAACTGGCTCCAATAGTCTGAATGACTATGCGCCGTCGATTCCTTCTACTCCGTCTGTCAGAGACACCAATCAGCCTACCAAGGAAGTTACATACAACTTTGACTTCAATGGTAAGCAGATGAAATTTAGCGGGCCTGCTGGACAGGAATCCTTAATGAATGAACTTGTTAATCAATTAAAAATACAGGCGAAATCAACATGAAATTAATTCGCTTAGCAACATCAGAAACCGTCCCATTAGAGGACGGTTTTTTATGGCCTGATGAATTCTCATGGAAGGCCATTGAGCAGACCCAAGACTACGCCATGGATGGGACTTTAATCATTCAGGAAGGCAAAAAGAAGTCTGGTCGGCCTATTACTTTACAGCCAGCAGATCAGGAAATGGGCTGGATCAAGCTGCGTGAACTGCGGACTGTTTTGGAATGGTCCAAGCTGCAAGGTGAAAATTTCAGACTGCAGTTTGAACAACCACATGACAACCGAGAATTCATAGTCAAATTCAACCATCAGGATGGGGCTTTAGAGGCTGCACCGGTAAAAGGAATTCCAGCGGTATCACTGGATGATTATTTTAATGTGAGCTTACGCTTTACGGAGTTAGACGATGGCGATTGAAACCAAGGATTTAGTGATTTACAAGTCTGAACGCTTGACAGATAACTCTGATGGTGGTGGCAAGTATTCCGGTGTGGTGGTTCAGGATGGTATCAGCAATAACCTGTTCAATGACGTATCGGAAATGGATCGCACTATGGGCGATGTATCCATGCGCAAGATCTTTCCTGCTGTCACCACTGAAGACACTGATCTATTAATGGGTGCAACGGTTTTTGTATCTGAGCTACCAGAAGATCCAAACGTATCGGCACTGCTATTTAGTACCAAAAACTGGACTGATGAACGCCAGTCTGCCCAGAACCGCGTAGAAAACTATCTGGCAAAAGGTGGTCAAATTGCTGGTACACCACTTGATACACACTGGCAGGGTATGTCATCACTACAGGTGGCTATGTTCCCACAAGAGGTTGAATCATCCGTTGGGGA
Organism: Acinetobacter sp. YH12046; assembly: GCF_013419905.1. Classification (NCBI taxonomy): domain Bacteria; kingdom Pseudomonadati; phylum Pseudomonadota; class Gammaproteobacteria; order Moraxellales; family Moraxellaceae; genus Acinetobacter; species Acinetobacter sp. YH12046. The sequence goes on along the minus strand of NZ_VOZF01000002.1, from coordinate 49,389 downwards.
TACGATTGTCCTGATCAGTGATGAAGGTAAAGCTTTAGAGCGTGAACAGTATGTTCGCATCACAAAAGTTGAGACTCGCACTGCCATTATGGTAGTGGATGGCAAAAACGTGGAATACAAGATTGCTACTTACTCACTCAATGATGCTTTAGAGGTTGACTTTGTTGGCTTATCAGCACGCCAGTGGTATCAAGGAGCAGCATCGAAGACTATCATCCGAGATTCCATTGTGGCCGATACCGGTCTTTATTACTCATCCACTGAATTGGTTTCTGATGCAAATGTGGGTGAATTCACAGTAAATGCCAAAAGTATATTTGCGCAATTGATTCCATCAGCACAGACAGAAACACCCATCATTGATGTAAACGCTGCGGGTGAGAGTGTAGTGCTGGCTGCAGGTAATGAAGGCACCATTACAGCCAGTTATCCAAATATGGTAATTGGTGTCAGTCAGAACCTATATATCGGCTCAGCTGTGATTCCTTCCAGTATTTCTTTCACGATGCAAGGTCAGCAGATTACCGATCAGGGTGGTTTACTCAAGAATACGCAAGGCACACAAGTTGGCACGATTGATTATCAACGTGGATTAATTCAGTGGACTGCGGCAGCACCGGCTGGAACCGCAAGTCTGAATATTACATTTAAACCAGCAGCTGCACCGAATCAGTATTACCAAAGCCATGCCATTCCGGTAACTCAAAATAATCAAAGTACTAACTGGACTGGAGTGTTAATTCCTATTCCGGCACCTGGTGCACTGTCCATTTCCTACATGTCGCAAGGCAAGTTCTATGAACTTAAAGATGATGGCTCGGGGCAGTTAAAAGCTTCGAGCCCATCTTTTGGTTCGGGCATGATCAACTATGAGACCGGTTCGTGGTTATTGACCACAGGTGCTTTGCCAGATGTAGATACGCCGATCCTGCTGAACTGGGGTACACCAATTGTCACTTTCGTACGCTCCAATTTAAGTGTGGAAAAAGCTGCATTTGATTTTGATTTAGGTCGACCAGGTGTTTTGCCGGGTATCACGATTAACTGGGCCCTAGAAGGTGAAGAGAAAACAGCAACCTCCAATGCCCAGGGCAAATTTACCGGTGATGCAACTGGTGAAATTAATTATGCAACCGGTATCGGCAAGATCATTCCAAATAAGTTGCCACAAAAAGGGACAGTTTTTAATGTCACCTATAACTATGGGACTGCATTGGTTCAAGCCAAAAATGGGATTTCACCTGATGCAAATCAAAAGCTGACATTCACTATTGGTACCGGATCATCTATTCAACCCAACAGTGTGGAATTAAGAATCCCGGTTAAAAGCAGTGATGGGGGGGTGGCAGGCTTTGTTATGCTGACAGATGTGCCTGTGAGTGCATCGATTGGAAATCTAGTCAATGAGCGTGGTCAAGTACAAGGTTCAATTACATACGCTACCGGTGCGGTTGAAGTTACACCTCAGGGCGTGGGTCATCGTTTCAAATCCACGTTTACACCTTATGAGATGGCCACTTATGCCGCAGCATAGAGAGGAAATATGTCTTTTTATTCTCCACAAACATCCAGTATTCAAGAAGAGCAGGTTGAACTAAAGGTCTTTGATATCGTTGATGTACAAGTTAAATACCGCGATACATCCGGTTCTAACTCGGCAACACACACCGTGACTGCAAACAAGCTCAAGCTGGATTTATCTTCCGGCTTTGATGAACAGATTCTAACAGGTTCAGCCCGATTTAAAGTGGGCGCTGATACCTTCTTGGACCGTACTGGCTTGCTGTATCGCAATGTGAATCCAACCAATAATAGTGGGATTCAGTCTGGTGTCATTCAATATGGCACAGGGATTGTTGAAATCGATTCCTGGACACCGAATGCAGATAACACAATTACTCTGGAATCATTAACCACAACTACCGACCTGTTACCGGTCAACAAGATTAGCTTCAGAACACCAATCATGCCTATCCGGCCACAGTCTTTGACTGTGGTTGTAGGTACCATTGAATTCGGCCAGCTCACACTAACCGCCGATGAAAATGGTGTGATTGAAACCAGTCGGGCGCATGGTCAGGTGAACTGGGATAATGGTTTTGTCACGATTTACTTCTACACCAAAACCAAGATTACTGAAGCCAACCGGGCTGAGATTGAAGCGAATGACTGGTATGACCCATTACTTGAATATCAGGAAGGCTTGGACACTTATATAAATGTTCCGGTCTGGGTTGATGCTTCATCGGTGCGTTATAACGCTGTGGCTTATACCTATATTCCGCTAGATTCTGAAATTCTAGGTCTATCTGCAACACGTTTGCCAATTGATGGTCGGGTACCGATTTTCAGGGTGGGTGGTATTGGTATTGTCAGCTCAAGCAAGGCACAACAGCTACCTGATGCGATTGCAGGAGCCACATATGATCTCAATGATCAGCGGATTTCATGGGCCGAGCTTGAAGACAGCAACGGTACGAAAGTGGCTTTCGATCTGTACACGGTTGATTATGACTATGGTCGCGTGACGCTCGGTGGTGATTTTGTGCTGGGTAATCTGGTTGCACCACTGACAGTCAAATACCGCTATCAGGACATGGGCTTGATTCGTGACGTACAGATTAATGGTCAACTCACATTCACTAAGCCGCTGACGCATAACTATGATGCAGTGGACACGATTGTAGGTTCCGCTTTAGTGATTGGCGATATGCAAGCGCGTTATACACGTAAGTTTGTACAACAGGCTTGGAGTAGTGTTTGGGCGGATGAGGCTACTGGTGGGGCTATTTCTGCCAACTACAACGATTCACTATATCCACTTCAAACTACAAATAAGGGTGCTATTCAGGAACGTTGGGCGATTGTGTTTACTAACGCCGAGAACTTCTACTGTGTTGGTGAGTACACAGGGCGCCTAACACTAACCGGGTCGATTAGTGCTGACTATCTACCACTAAATCCAGTGACTGGTGTGCCGTACTTCACCATTAAAAAAGAAGGTTGGGGTACAGGTTGGGCCAATGGCAATGTCTTGCGCTTTAATACAGTTGCTGCAAACTTCCCGGTATGGGTGATTCGTACAGTGAAACAGTCAGAGCCAGCGGTGCTGTCAGATCAATTCCAGATCATGCTACGCGGTGATATTGACCGCGTTGTTTAAAATTCAAATCAAAATCAATGTGACCGCTGTTTGCGGTCTTTTTTGTGGGTGAATAAAAATGGCAATGAAGCAGACGCAAACTAAATTATTTGCTTTCTCAGATGTCGGTATCGATATATCTACAGGGTCACGCGCACTTTTCCCGGATCGTTTCAAGCGTATGTTTGTGCAAGGCTATAATGTACAGACCGTTTCTAATGTCACAGTATCTGGCAATCAAGTCACACTGACTTATGGTGGTTCGCATGGCTATGTTGCAGATCGTGTTTTAAAAATTGATAGTGGTAATCTGGCAGCAATTAACAATGGTGAGTTTCACATTGATTCTGTCACAACCAATACCGTGACAATGACTATTGATGATGCACCACTATCAATTGCAGGCGGTTTTGCCACACGTGTTGCACCCTTAGGATGGGAATTGGTGTATGAGGTGGCGAACCACATCCACCTGTATAAACTAAAGCACAAAGATAATAGTGATTTGTACCTGCGCCTAGTGTTTCAAACGCTCACAAATGCACGACACGGTATTGCTGTCTGTGTAGGTAAGACTGCTAATGAAGCCACAGGTGTTATCACTGATCCATTTGCATATACTGCAAACGCTGCTCGTGCTGATGCCAATAGTGACTTGGTATGGGATTTTAGATCAAATACTAACGATAGTCACGCCAACTGGACATATTCGCAGGGCGCATCAACCTATGGTGAAGGGTATGTAATCGGCAGTCTTTATCACGTTGGTTTTACTTATAATATGGCGGTTGGTTCAGCTAGAGGGAATTTTTGCGGTGTATTCCCGGTGAGCGTTCTATCTTATGATCAACTTGATTATCCGCTTGTAATAGGCGGGTATTTCGGTAGTTCCCATACAACGAGTGTTTCATCCCCGATGTATTTAAATTCCCAACGCGGCTTTATTGGCCAAGTTGAGGTGGTTGATGGTTCTTCAACCAGTAATTTTTCATGGTATGGCGATGCTGCGGAGAATAGTTTATCTAGTTTTCTCGAGGGTACAGACACGTTGGTTGCCCAACCATTACCTTTATATGAGAAATCTACACGGCAGTTTCTTGGTTCAGCAAAAGGCATCTATAACCTGAACCTTAAGGCCGGTGTGAATTTAGTTGGTACGGGAACTGCGGATATGCCGCGCATACTAGATGAAGCGGACTACAGCAATAAGATTCTTCATGCGTATGTAGCCTATTCTACACCTGCTGGTGCTCAGGCGCATGTAATTATGCCAATGGAGCCAGTGTTATGAGAATTAAACTGTTCAGAGGGCAAGAGGTTAGGCGATTGCGCTTATCTCCCCCGACGCTACCTGTTCATGGTTTTGGAAAAATAAAGGGTTCAACCAAAAAAGTTGGAAATACTTTCCCGCGAGTTCAGGTCACTGCTTATCAGCGTGAAACCGGCAATAAAATCTGGCACACCCACTCGGATAAAAACGGTCAATATGTGATTCGGAATCTAGCGGTAGGGCTTGAGTGCTTTGTAGTTGCACTTGATCCAAATCGTAAATATAACGCAGTAATCAGTGATGGGGTAGTGGCAAAATGATTCAAACCTCTTTAGCTGCCGGACTGGCTCAACTTCAGGCGCTGGCAAACTTTCTAGATCAAGGTAGCGCAAATGCTACCTTTGTTTTTTATGACGATGAAAAGCCTGCTGATGTAGCTGTAGCAGCAAACAACAGCGCCAGACTGGTCACATTGACGCTGCCTAAGCCCTCAATCAAACAGGTAAATACTGATCATATAGAACTAAATCAGACAGACGCTGCGACAGTTATAAAATCAGGTACCGCAGCTTGGGCACGTTTACTTAACGGGGAAGGAAAAGCAGTTGCTGACTTTGCGGTTGGGTCTGATATCACGCTGGCCAACCCTGATCTGGTGCTTGGTAGCACGCTTATGATGAACTCATTGATTCTACGACCATCAACATAAATGAGGTGGACATGTGTCGAACTATCTTCCACCCGATGGCCACCAGGTAAATCTTAACTTTAAAGATCCCGTCACAGGCTCTACCGATCTTAACTTCGGTGGTGATGTCCAAAATCTTGCTTCTCTCGATTCTGTAATCAGCACAATAGTCATTGCTGAGTTTAATGCAGTTAGCTACAGCAATGATGTATTGGATGCACGGATCAATACCGGGTTTAATGCGGAGTTCAGTGCGGCTACAGGTCAGTTTGCTCAGCTAGATGTACAACTGCAAACCGGCTTTATAGCTGAATTAGCTGCAGTCCGAATTGATCAGTATTGTGCAGTGGATGCGGTAATTCAAACTGGATTTAATGCCCAATTCCAAGCGCTATTCGATATTAATCATCTGGTGGGTGTCTCTTACAGTTTTGATATGCGATATCAGAAAGCGATAGCCGCCTTAAGTACCACAGAAATACCGTGGGCTAAACCAGTATTAAGAGTCTCAAATGAGGCTCTTTTTTATGATCAGGGCTTGATAATTTCTAATCAGGCAAATATCCGGTATAAGCAAGCAGGTTTATTAACCCGGGCAATTAGATGCTTACATGAGCAGACAACCGGATTAAGCTCTGATGCTTATTTGACTTGGGAAGAAAGTGAGAAACGCTTTATTCATCAGCGCTACTTGCATGAAGAAACTATTAAGCTGCGTCATAACCGGGAAACGATCTGGCAAGAAATGATTCGCCGACGCAAGACGTTTACCTATTCTCATGAAGTCGCCGATGTCTTTGAAAAGCGATTCTCATTTGAGTGGGATAAAGGCCTTGAGATTATTACCAAGTCAGATTTGCCATGGGATAAAGCCAAAGCGATCCATTACCGCAAGCATCCGGTTCAACCTTGGCCAAAGCCCGAATTACCTAAATATGAGGGCAGCACAGATCTAAATTTCATCTGTCTATGTCATGACGTTGATTCACACAATGTTGTTTTAAATTTTGGTGCAGATGACTGCATTCCAGCACTGCCTAAACGGAACTGGTGGTATATCGTGAATACATTAATAGCCGAGCGATTAGATACCGGCGAGAAGATTAAAGTCATGGATGGCACCTATAGCACCAGTCGATCTCAATGGTGCTGGACCTATTCCATTACTGTGGCTCACACTGAAAAAGATAAGCTGCAGCCGATTAATGGCCAGCCGGTGATTCTTAAGATCATGATCAATGGATTTGAGCACCATATTCTGCTCGAAGATCCAGAGGAGACCCGACGCTTTGCCAGTGTTCTTTACACTTACCCGGGGAGAAGTATCACATCCTTGAACTCGGGTAAATACGCAGCCTCACGTTCATTTATTCAGGATAACGAACGCACTTCTGTGCAGCTGGTTCAATCAGAATTGGATCGAGCAAATAGCGGTACCAGTCTGGACTGGAAACTGATTGATGATCTGGGTTGGATTATTCCGATTGAAAGCCTGAGTTATGCGGAACTTGCACCGATCGATGCAATCAAGCAGGTGGTTGATGCAGGTGGTGGCTTTATCTATAGCCAGAAAGCAGGCAATACACTGACCATTTTGCCCCGATACCAAAAAGGCTATTGGGATACGATGACAGTCGATGACTATGATATTTTGCTATCAGAAAGCTTGGTCATGCAGCAGAACATCAAGCAGAATGATGAATATGTCGCGGATTTTAATGCCATTACCGTGGTGAATAGTCGCAGCGGTGAGAGCTTGAAAGTACAGCAGCGGGGCACTTCTGGTGATGTGCCTTTAGAAACAGTCACGGGGCCATTATTTAATGTGGTATCGGGTGCCAGCTATGGCAAAAATGCATTGGTGAAAGCCAATATCCAGGAACTGCACACTTTCTCGGATATTCCTGTCAATCAGGAAATTGGCGAGATGCTACCTGGTAAAACCATTGCTTTTAATGGCCAGTGGTGGGGTGTAATTGATTCAGTTTCAGGCAGCTTTTCACATGAAAAGGTCAATGAAACTATTACCGTGGAGCGTATCAGCCGTGAGTAATCCATTATTTGAATTGCGAAAGCTCTTGAATCCGACCCATGCTGAATACATCGGTACCATCACCTCGGTCAATCATCCTGAGTATCGGGTACAGATCGATGGGGGATCTGGTCCAGTGCTGTGCACATCAGGCACAGCTTATAACTTGGGTGTCCGAGTATTCATCTCAAACCAGGTGATTTTAAGGCCAGCACCACCTGGCCAACATTCAGAAATAGAAGTCTAAGCTTAACCAAATGACAGCACCTTTTTAGGTGCTTTTTTATTGCCAAAAAATAGGGGGCACAATGTCCAATGACTATTCAACTGATCCGCCACCAATAACACCAAGTCAACTTTACGCAATTTCAGACAACATCAATCAGTTGCGGCAAAGCATGGAAAAATTGGCTGATGTGCCTCAAAAGATCGACCGAATGAGCATGCAGTTTGATCAACTTCAAGAAAAGCAAAAACACCTCGATAACAACCTGCAACAGGCAAAAGGGGATTTTGAAGCAGATCTAGACCGAACAAAATCAAGTATTCGAGCTGATATAAAGCAGCTGCGAATGGATGCCGAGGTCAGACATAAGGAAGTTGATATGCAGATCCGGGTATTGAATGAAAGCAAAACCAGAATTGATAGTGTAACTAATCTGGTTCGCTGGGGTGGTATTGCCATCATTGGTGTATTTGCAGCTGCTTGGAACAATCAAACCGCTAAAACTGACACAGTGAATACACAAGCAATGGCGAATAATCAAAAAATCCAAGTCCTTGAAAAACAATCTGATCAAACCCTTCGAACTTTGGAAGAAATCCGTAACAAACTTTATGAACGCAGTAATGTGAGAGGAAACAATGAAATTAATTAATGAAAGTGTATGGAAGTTTGACTCAGTAAAATATGGCGCCTATATGGCGCTTTTTTTATCCTGTGTACATTTAGTTTTGCAGGAAGTCTATAACGCCAATGTCTTGCCTGAACCGTATCAAAGCATTGTGTCTATTGTATTGGTATTCTTGGCTACATATGTAGGACGCAAAAAAGCTCAGCCAGAACTACATGAGCCAAGCCTATCTGGGGTAAATAGCCTTTTAACAGTACAACAGCCAACCAATGATCTGGCATGGATGATTGAAGCTAAAAAGCATATTGGACTACGTGAGGACACCAGTAAGACTAAGCATAATCCAACTATCCTGAAGTGGCTTAAATCACTTGGCGCATGGTGGTCAGAGGATGAAACAGCCTGGTGTGGAACCTTTATTGCTCACTGCTTAAAAGTAGCCGGTGTGAAATATCCGAAGCATTGGTACCGGGCATTAGATTATGTGAATTACGGTGCAAAGTTATCTAAGCCAGCTTATGGTTGTGTAGCTATTAAATCACGTAAGGGTGGTGGTCATGTCTGCTTTGTAGTGGGTCGTGATAGTAAAACAGGTAAGCTGGTTTGCTTGGGTGGTAATCAGTCAAATATGGTGTGTTATGCCTTATATGCTGAGTCTGAATTTCAGGAGTTCCGTTGGTATGGCATGACTAATCGGCCAGCCGATCACCGTTATAACCTTCCAGTTATGTCTGGCGTAACTGCTACAGGAGTGACTGAAGCATGACAGCATTAACAATTGAACAAGTATCAAAATCAACATTAGAAGTAGCTGAATCAGGCGGCCCAATTTTAAGCCAGATCGCAAAGTATATGGATGCTGCTGAAAAGCTGAAAAACAGCACTTTATCTGGTGAAGAAAAACGGAACTGGGTAATTGGGTATGCGAAGAAGGAAATTGTAGAAATATTCACAAACCTTGATTACTGGATACCGATTATCATCCGATTTATTAATGCGGCTAAAGCTGCATTTAATCTACTTAAAAAAGCTATCGTTTGATTAAGTAAGCCCTCGAAGTGAGGGCTTAATTCATTGTCATGAATTCCATACATTACATAACAATCAACTTTTGTTCGACCTGTAAAATAAAATATACTTATTGAGCAGATTAGCCGGCTCAAAAGAAATTTGGGTCGGTTTTTGCGTTTTTGATCCTGTGGATAAGTTGGAGAAAGCACCAAATAAACACCATATCAATTTAAGATACTGATTCTAAAGCGGAGTTAATAAACAATGATTTTAGTGACGGGTGGTTTAGGCTTTTTAGGCTCACATATTGCTTTAAGTCTGATGGCACAAGGACTAGAGGTCATTGTGGTCGATAATCTGGCCAATGCCAGTCTCCAGACCTTAGAACGCCTTGAATTTATTTCCGGCCGCTATGTGCCTTTTGTCAAAATTGATATCCGTAACACTCCAGCATTAAATAAAGTTTTTGAACAGAATTCGGTACAGGCTGTCATTCATACTGCCAGCTTTAAATCATTGGAAGAATCAGTTTTAAAACCACTTGAATATTATAATGATAATGTCAGTTGTATCATGAGCTTGATGCGTGCCATGCAGCGTACTGGAGTACGCAATCTGGTGTATTTGTCTTCATTGGCTGTATATGGCCATTCCGGAACGGATTTAAAAGAAGATCAGGCTTTCAATTACACTTATCCAAACCCTTATATTAAATCACAGCAGATGGTGGAAGAAATCATTCGGGATACTGCCAAGACGGATAATGAATGGCGTATTGCGATGTTACGTCTTTCTAATGTCGCGGGTGCTTTTGAAAATGGCATTTTAGGTGAATGGGTACCACCTCTACCAAAGAATATTGTGCCTCTGGCCATGCAGGTGGGTGCGAAGCAGCGTGAATATCTGGAATTGCGCCGTCAGGCCAAGACCGAAGACTATACGGTAGAACGCAGCTTTTTGCATGTGATGGATGTCTGTGATGCGGTATTCAAATCACTACATTGGCTTTCTCAACAGCAACAATGGACTTGCGAAGCCTTTAATATTGCTGGAGAGCTAATTTCAATGCAGACTTTGCTGGATCAGGTTGCAGAAGTCACCCAATCTGCTGTTCCTACAGTAGATGCTTTGCCATATCCACATGCCGAAATGGATCAACTGGGTGCTAATACGGATAAAGCCCAACAGTTGTTACATTGGCAGCCACGCTATACCTTAAGGAAAATGTTAGAGGATGAATGGTTGTTCTATCAGAATACGTTAAGAGGGCAGTGATTAAGAATCCTATAAGTTAATTATTGATAATAATTATCATTTGCAAAATTAATCAAACTCATTAAGATGAATAGAGTACAGCATTGAAGCTGCTGTCTAAATGAGTAAAACATGGAATAACAATTGAGGTTGAGCATGCAAACACGTATTGAACATGACACGATGGGAGAAGTCGCTGTACCGAGTGAAGCACTTTGGGGCGCACAAACTCAGCGTAGTCTACAGAACTTCAAGATTGGCAATGAGCATTTGCCACGCGCCATGATTCGTGCCATGGGCTTGGTCAAGAAAGCAGCTGCGATCACCAATGCCGAGTTAAACCAGATTCCTCATGAGTTATCGACCTATATCATCGGTGCTGCGGATGAAGTGATCAGCGGTCAATGGGATAGCCAGTTCCCCTTAGTCGTATGGCAAACCGGTTCGGGCACGCAAAGTAACATGAACTGTAATGAAGTGATTGCCAATATTGCTAACCAGAAACTGGGCAATCCTTTAGGTGCACAAAAGCCTGTGCATCCAAATGACCATGTCAATCGTGCTCAATCGACCAATGACTCTTTTCCGACCGCGATTCATGTGGCAGCTAGCTTACAGATCAATGAACTGTTAATACCGGCAGTAACACGTTTACGTGATACCTTGCATACTAAATCTCAGGAATTTGCTGAGATTGTAAAAATCGGTCGTACCCATCTTCAGGATGCCACACCTTTAACTTTAGGTCAGGAATTCAGTGGATATGTCTCTCAACTGGATCATGCTTTAATTCGACTGTATCAGGCTTTGCAAGGGTTATATGAACTGCCATTAGGCGGAACCGCCGTCGGTACAGGCTTGAATGCCCATCCAGATTACGCCATTAAAGCCGCGGATACTCTAGCGGAATTAACAGGTTTACCTTTTGTCACCGCTCCTAATAAATTTGAAGCTTTGGCCGGCCGTGATGCAGCAGTATTTGCTTCAGGTGCTTTAAAGACTTTAGCGGTTAGCCTGAATAAAATCGCCAACGATATTCGCTGGTTGGCAAGTGGACCACGTTGTGGTTTTGGTGAATTACGTATTCCTGAAAATGAACCGGGTTCAAGTATCATGCCGGGTAAGGTGAATCCGACTCAAAGTGAAGCCATGACCATGGTCGTTGCCCAAGTCTTAGGGAATGACACGACAATTAATGTGGCCGGTGCATCAGGGAATTTTGAGCTGAATGTCTTTATGCCAGTGATTGCTTATAACTTGTTGCAATCCATCCAACTGCTTGGCGATGCATGTAACAGCTTTAACGATAACTGTGCAGTCGGAATCGAGCCTAACCGTGACAAGATTGAGCACTTCCTGCATGATTCATTAATGCTGGTCACTGCATTGAATCCAGTCATTGGTTATGAGAATGCAGCTAAAGTGGCCAAGACTGCCTATAAAGAAGGTAAAACCTTAAAACAGGTCGCAGTAGAACTCGGATTGGTAACTGCAGAACAGTTCGATCAGGTGGTTCGCCCTGAAAATATGGTGGCTCCAAACGTAAAATAAGTCTTCTAATTATGGTTAAATAATAAAGCCCTCTAAATGAGGGCTTTATAATATCTAAGGATTATTCATACAAATTTTAATAAAATCAATTGCACATGTTTTTTCTGGAAAATTCTCATTCAATTAAGCTTGCTTATTAAATGCTATGAACCATCTATCGTTCAGGTTTTGACAGATATGCAATGAAGGATTACTAATAGAAATTCCCTGATAACTAGAAAAATGAGGTAAGGGTGATGACTGACTTTGATGATGATTTTGATTTGGACGAATCCTATCCAGATGAGGATTTATATCCAGATTATACAAAAAAGAAGTGTAGCAGCTGTAGCGGTACCGGCTATAACGTTGTGGAAGCTAAACAGTGTATCGAATGTATGGGAACCGGCAAAACTGGTGAGATAGATTAACTCAAAATTATAAATATTTATTAAGCCTGCTCTATGAGTGGGCTTTTTTATTCTCCTCATCAGAAGTTCTTAATTTTATAGATTCATGAGCAAATAAAAGAAAGAATCTAAAATTACGGGTGAAATCGTATTAGAAGGATGGTTAGAGATAACTATTGAAGTTTTTTTAGTGCTAAAGCCTATCCTCATGGCTTCTCATACCGAATTAACATTGAATAAGCGTATATAGCTGCTAAAATGCAGTTCGTTTTTACTGCTGTTTTGTCGTTTATTCCGCATGAGTTTCTATAGCATATGAATAAACATCCATAAAATGGCAGGTTGTTTAAGGAAAATTTAATGCTTGATATTTATTTAACAGATGTTCAAAAAAAGGTTCAATTCAAGGATTATCCAGGTGAGCATCCTGTTAAATTTATTCTGAATTTTAAAAAGATTTTTCCAAGTGTAATGGAACTTCTTTTACCTGTTCTCCCGGAAAATGAAAATCTTGATGAAATGACCTGGGAATCAACCACTCAGGACTTTGAGACATTTCAGATGTTATTAACAGGGTGGGGCATTATTGAATTGCGTTTAAATGCGATCACCCAGTATAAAGATAAGACATTTGCAGATCAGTTGGTGAAAGAGGCGCAGCAAAAACGCAGAGAATATCAGAAGAAACATCTTAAGCTTTCTAGTGTGGATCTGGATTATCTATTTATGCATGATGTGCATGGCTTGATTGATGCTGAACTGGTAGAACTGGGTGAAAAATTCTATTTACCAACCTTACGTGATCTTTGGAAAAATAAAGTCTCTGCTCAAGTGCTTAATGCTAAATTCTAAGAAAATTTAAGCTGATTCATTCAATTTCATCCTCCAAATTGGGGGATGATTTTTTTATAGCGATTTCTAAGGATTGACATTTCCCTTATGACAATAAATAGCCTAAGCAAATTTCTATATTTATCATCAAAACAACTTTCTGCTACATCATTGAACATGGTGACTTATTTTAAAACAGAAATTGGCTCAGAAAAGGGCATTTATTTTATCGTTTGATAAAAAATAAATTAAAAAACTATTCTTTATCAAAAGAATATATAAAGATATTACTTTAATAATATAGCTATTCCAGTCATATTTTTTTAAGCTATCAGTACTTGTGAGTAAATGAATCACAGAATTCTTATTCATTAGAATTCCTTCATAAAAATAAGTGAAGGTTCCAGTTTTCCCGAAGATATATCCAAGGATTTAACCGAATGTCGAATCAGTTTTTAGATTTAATTACAAAACGCCGTACTATTTATGCCATTGGTAAAAATGTAGAACAGTCTCCTGAATATTTAACTGATTTGATTCAAAATGCGATTAAGCAAAGTCCGTCATCTTTTAACTCGCAATCATCTCGCGCCGTTATTTTATTCAATGGCGAACATGAAAAATTCTGGGGCTTTGTCGCTGATAAATTAAAAAGCTATGCCAAAGATGAAGAAAGTGCTGCAAAAACGACTGCAAAAATGGCAACCTTTGCTGCAGGTACGGGTACAGTTTTATTCTTTGAAGATCAAAATGTAGTAAAAGGCTTGCAAGAGCAATTCCCATCTTATGCCGAGAATTTCCCAATCTGGGCAGAACATTCAACTGCTATTGCTCAGTTCTCTACCTGGACAGCATTGCATACTGAAGGCTTGGGTGCATCTTTACAACACTATAATCCGATAGTAGATGAGCAGGTTCATGCAGAGTGGGATATTCCAGAAAACTGGAAACTTCGTGCTCAACTGGTATTTGGTTCAGTTGAAGGTGAAGCACGTGCGAAAGATTATCTGGAAGATGATCAACGCTTCAAAGTTTTCCAATAAGCTTAATTTCCGATCTGTCTTTAATCATTTTTAAGGACAGATCTCCAGGTTATTTATAAAAATACGCATTAGATTTTTTAAAACTAGGCTAAACTAAAGCGGTATTTGAAGAATTTAATGAGTCAAACCGAATGTCGAAAAACACGCAGAAATTATCACCATTACAGGAACTGATTGCAGAGCAGAAATTGCTGTGTGAAGAGGTCGGTTCTGCTTATGTAGAAGTAAGTGGTGATGATGTCGTTGCAGTGGCTGTACATACCCTGAAGCAGGATCCAATTGTCGGAATCCGTAGAAAGCCTGAGACAGAAGAAAATATTAGCTGGTATATTTATGGTGGTGAACTGGCTTCAAATGAAGATGCTTTTGAAACCATGACTGTGCGTGAGTTACAGGATATCGCCCCTGAAGTTTTACCTTATCTGGCTTTAGAGCAGGGCTACCGCTTCATGATTGATGCAGATGATTATGAAGATGTCTGGAAAGAAGAAAACTAAAAGAAGACCTTCGAAATGATCAAATCCTCATCTTTAATATGTACTTTCTTTATTTGCATGCAATTGAACAATATGGCTTTTGCCGAAAAGCTTTCACAAGCGGATTATGATCAGTTTATTGCTATGCAAACAAAAATAGTCAATGAAACCAAACATATTTTAGATGATCCAGATCAGAATGCTGATGCACAAAGTCAACGTCAGGCATTCTGCCAGCGTTTAACGGCTTATGAAGAGATTCAAAAAGTTTCTGAAGAAAATCATGAACTCAATATGGCGTCCACAATGGCGATGATTGCTAAAAGCTTTCTGGATCGACAAGCACAGAGCATGAATAATTCAGGTATGACCACCGCAGTATTTTGTAAGAGTAGGGAAGTGTAATTAAGCTATAAAAGCAAGAGCATCGTCTTGAGTTTTAATAGCCACCATCATCATTTAAAAATGCATCTTTCTGTTCCGGAGTGGAAACTTTGACAGTTGGAATAAAGGAACTCGCTGCTGTTAATCGAGCTATATTGAAATCCTTAGTTCCTACTTGAGGAATAATAGGTATTTGACTTGTTCGAACAATTTCACCATAAACTATCGTGATCAATTCTGCTGGAGTTAAACCCGCTTCTGCTATTACACATTCTGCTGATTCAACAACGTCTTGTTCCACTAAGAATTCAATGCTTTTTTTAACTAAATTGTTCATAAGATAGCCTTAGAATACATTTTATACACTACTTTAAACTATCAGATATGAAGCATATAGAAGCTAATGAAATTAAATATTCATATCTTATTTAGGAATGTTGATCTTGATAAAGGTATAGACGGATAAAAAAGGGTAGGGCCAAAAAATTAGCCCCTTTTTTCGACTTTCAGCTTGTTTATAAAATGCATAAATACTCTGATACGTAGCATATGGATTTCAGTGCTTTTTAAATTATTCATTAAATAAACTTTATAAAAATCTATTTATATACAAATTTTACCGGGTAAATATCAGCTACTTTTGAAATTTATTAAGAAATATTAAATATTTATATGTCTCTTTTTTACTCAAACGAAGGGCGGTAAAATCATTGCACGCTAAAATAGCCTAAGCAATTTTCTACTTTATATTTATTCTCGCAAAATCCATATCCCATAACTAAAACTTAATACCAAATAAACCTCTAAAACTCGTATATTTCCTAAAAATTTTAAAATATTTTTTTTATTAATGATCTAGTGTGACACTCAATTATGAGCAGATATTGCAATTTAGCCTAAGCATATTTTATTTCCATAAAAATAGCCTAAGCAAAATTTTAAATTATGTCATTGGCAATTGATTAACTTCCAATATAACTCCACTATTAACACCTAACATAGGAAATCACGGAATTCTCAAATGATCCTGAATTATCAAATACAAACCCATGAAACATCAACTTTAGCCCCAATGGTATTTATTCACGGTTTATTTGGTAGTTTAAGTAATTTAGGTATGTTAGCCCGACATTTTTCAGAGCAGGCAACTACGATTCAAATTGATGTCAGAAATCATGGTTTATCTGGCCATTCTGATGAAGTGAATTATCAAATCATGGCCGAAGATATTTTAGAAACTTTAGCCAGTTTAAATATTAAAAAATTTATTGCAGTCGGGCATTCAATGGGCGGAAAAATTGCCATGAAGCTGGCAGACCTGGCGTCTGATCTGATTGAAAAACTGGTTGTATTAGATATCACGCCAATTCAATATCAAGAAAATCACCATTCTGAAATATTTAAAGCCTTGTTTGCAGTCCAACAGGCGCAAGTCGCTTCACGAAATGAAGCAGCAAAAATTATGCGTGAATATATTCAAGAGGAAATGGTCATCCAGTTTCTTTTAAAATCATTTAATAAAGGGCAGTGGTTGTTTAATGTGCAAGCACTGTTTGATCATTATGAAGATATTACTGCTTGGAATAAGATAGAAAAAAATGAACTTCCAGCGTTATTCTTAAGAGGTGGAAATTCATCATATATCTCTAAATCTGAACATTTTGAAGCCATCAATCAGCAGTTTATTCATGCACAGATTGCAGTGATTGAAAATGCAGGGCACTGGCTACATGGTGAAAAGACGGCGGAAGTTTTGCAGCATATGCAAAATTTTATTGATGAAAAATAAATTATATTGATGAGCAGATGTATTTTCTGCTCATTTTATTTATGCATCATTAGTAAGCATTTTAATATTTTGATTTAAAAGCCTGCGCTATTTTGATGTGTTTTTAGGATAATTAATTGATTTTTCGCCTCAGAATTTATTTTCTATTTTAGGGCAACATGTATTTATTGGTGCAAAATTTAATCTCTATTTTTATTTTAAATAGATAATCATAATGAAATTCAGTGGGTTAAAATTATAAACTAAAAGTGGCACAGTATTTGAATAGCTTCTCTTAAATTTTCTAAAAAAGCCTAACTAGGGTTGGAGAGAAGTACATGAAAGTCGAACAAAAAAAGTTTTCTAAAAATTTAATTGTTGCTGCAATGTTGGGGACACTAACTTTAACAGGTTGTTCAAAGTCGCCTGAAGATAAAACGGCCGCTACCTCTGAGCCGAAAGCAGCTGCAACTAGTGGGGAAACGATTAAAGTTGGTATTTTGCATTCTTTATCTGGCACGATGGCCATTTCTGAAACTTCATTAAAAGACACCGCATTGATGGCGATTAATGAAATCAATGCCAATGGGGGGGTCTTAGGTAAAAAGCTTGAACCGGTTATCGTTGATCCAGCATCTGACTGGCCACTATTTGCTGAAAAAGCACGTCAGCTCATCACTCAGGATAAAGTTGCGGTCATCTTTGGTTGCTGGACTTCGGTATCACGTAAATCGGTATTGCCAGTGGTTGAAGAGTTAAATGGCTTATTGTTTTATCCAGTCCAATACGAAGGTCAGGAACAGTCTAAAAATATTTTCTATACCGGTGCTGCACCTAACCAGCAAGCGATTCCGGCTGTTGAATATTTGATGAGTGAAGAAGGCGGTAAAGCAGAACGCTTTGTCTTATTAGGTACAGACTATGTTTACCCACGTACGACTAACAAAATTCTCCGTGCTTTCCTGAAATCTAAAGGCGTCGCTGATGCTGACATCATGGAAGAGTACACACCATTTGGTCATAGTAATTATCAAACCATTGTCGGCAATGTGAAAAAATTTGCTGCAGGCAAAAAGACTGCGGTGATCTCAACCATCAACGGCGATTCAAACGTACCGTTCTATCGTGAATTGGGTAACCAGGGCATTAAAGCTTCTGATATTCCAGTTATGGCATTCTCTGTAGGTGAAGAAGAGCTTCGTGGTATTGATACAAAACCATTGGTTGGTCATTTAGCGGCATGGAACTACTTCATGTCCGTGAAAAATCCGAAAAATACCGAATTCAGCGGCAAGATGAAACAGTATGCTGTGGAATACAAATTGCCTAATGCAGACAAGTTTGTGACCAATGACCCGATGGAAGCGACTTATGTGGGTATCAATATGTGGAAACAGGCGGTAGAAAAAGCCGGTTCTACTGAGGTGGATAAAGTTCGTGAAGCGATGGCAGGTCAGACCTTTGATGCACCATCTGGCTATCAGTTACAAATGGATGCTAATAACCATCATTTACATAAGCCGGTGATGATTGGTCAGATTCGTGGTGATGGTCAGTTTGATGTGGTTTATAAGACACCGAAAACCATCGCTGCTGAGCCATGGAGCCCATACATTCCTAAATAATTTCCTCCAAAGCCTGCTGCTCCGGCAGTAGGCCTTTCTGGTTTTTCATCTCCCGGACGGGACAGCGTTAAATATATAAATAGGGAGGGCACTCATGTCCACTCGCCTAAATCTCGCGGCCATTTTTTTAATTTTGAGTCAGTGTTTGTGTCTCAATATGGTGCATGCGGAAACTCAATCTAGCGAAACAACCGTATCGCAATCATCTCAACAGTCACTTGATGCTATTCAGCAGTTTGTTCGTGGGGACTTTGCCACTCGTCGTGCTTTATTAAACCAGTGGCCTGCCAGTGTTGAACAACTTGATCAGCTGGCAGAGTTTGTTGAAAAAGATCAGCTTTATACTGACAGTTCAGGCAATACTTATATTCTGGAAGCAGAAGATAAACTGGTTAGCTATCCTGACGGAAAAACCGTGGAAACCTGGCCATCTGATTTATCGCAAATTACGCTGGTAAATACCTTAAATAAAGCACTGACCTTTGGTTTAGCAAAAAAGAAATTAAATTCAGAAGAAGCCTCTCAGCGACTTGAGGCGATTGATATTCTGGAAAATAACTTGTCCGAACTTGATGCTAAAGCCATCAATCAGATGTATTTAAATGAAAAAAACAATACGGTTAAATCACGTTTTGCCCAGTTAAAAGCACGTCTGGATTATCAATCTGAAAATGTCCTGACCAAAATAGAAGCGGCAAAAGTTTTAAAAGATTCCAACAGACCAGACGTTCTTGCACTGGTTCAAAATGAACTGGCTCAGCCAAATCTGCATCCTGATTTAAAAGCAGCGCTGGTCGATGCCAGAAGTAGTATCAAAACCCGAATTCAGGCCAGTGAATGGGCTGGACATGTATTTTCCGGTTTAAGTACTGCCAGTATTTTATTGCTTGCGGCTTTAGGATTAGCCATTACATATGGCTTGCTTGGTGTCATTAATATGGCGCATGGCGAGCTGATCATGATCGGGGCGTATACCACTTATGTAGTGCAAAGTTTCTTTAAATCGCATTTTAGTGGTTTGGTAGATTGGTATCTGATCGCAGCGATTCCTGCGGCATTTATTGTCAGTGCAGCGATTGGCATGCTGATCGAACGTACCGTGATTCGTCCTTTATATGGCCGTCAACTAGAAACCTTATTGGCAACCTTTGGGGTGAGCCTGATCCTGATGCAAGTGGTGCGGATGATCTTTGGGGCACAAAATGTCGAAGTTTCTAACATTTCATGGCTTTCAGGCGGGATCTCGATTACTCCAAGCCTGATGCTGCCTTATAACCGTATTGCAATTATTGTCTTTACTGTAGCTGTCTTGCTGCTACTTGTTTATCTACTGAATAAAACCCGTTTTGGTTTATTTGTCCGTGCCGTAACGCAAAACCGTCAAATGGCTCGTGCTGTCGGTATCCGATCCAGCCGGATTGACATGATGGCATTTGGTCTGGGTTCAGGTCTTGCCGGTCTTGCCGGCTGTGCCTTGGCTCAAGTGGGTAATGTTGGGCCAGATTTGGGCCAGAACTACATTATCGATGCTTTCCTTGTGGTTGTTGTCGGTGGTGTTGGTCAGGTATGGGGTGCAGTTCTTGCAGCTTTGGGACTGGGTGTCAGTGGTACCGTACTGGAAATTGGTATGGGTGCAGTATTGGCGAAAATTATTCTCTTGGTTCTTGTGATTTTGTTTATTCAGAAACGCCCACAAGGTTTGTTTGCCATTAAAGGACGCTTTGTGGAGTAAGCCTATGAAAATCACATCATTACTTTCAGATAAACCTTATAGCGCACTCGCAATTGCGATCTGTTTTGTTATTTTACTGGCCTTGCCATGGCTGCATTTATTGCCAGCGGATTCAAGCCTGCATCTGTCTGCTTATTGGGTAACGTTGATCGGCAAGATCATGTGCCTAGCATTAGTTGCTTTAGCACTTGATCTGGTTTGGGGCTATGCCGGTATTTTAAGTTTAGGTCATGGCCTGTACTTTGCCTTGGGTGGTTATGCATTCGGGATGTATCTAATGCGTCAATCAGCAGGTGATGGTTTGCCTGACTTTATGCGTTTTCTGAGCTGGACTGAATTACCCTGGTTTTGGGTGGGGACTAATCATTTCTGGTGGGCCATGATACTTGTGGTCTTGGTACCAGGACTAATTGCCTTTATTTTCGGCTTCTTTGCTTTCCGCTCAAAAATCAAAGGCGTTTACTTCTCGATTATTACTCAGGCGATGACTTTTGCGGCAGCACTTTTATTCTTCCGCAATGAAACAGGCTTTGGCGGGAATAACGGTTTTACCGGTTTCAAAACCATTTTAGGCATGGACATCACATCAGCACCGATGCGTGCCAGCCTATGTTTTATCACGGCTCTGGCGTTATTGCTGTGCTTTGTTGGTCTACGCCATTTAATGAATAAACCTTATGGTCGTGTGCTTGGCGCGATTCGTGATAGTGAAAACCGTCTGCAATATTTAGGTTACCGCACCTTATGGTACAAGCTTTCAGCCTGGGTATTATCTGCTGTGATTGCAGGTATCGCTGGTGCACTGTATGTACCACAAGCCGGGATTATTAATCCGAGCGAAATGAATCCGGTGAACTCGATTGAAATGGCAGTCTGGGTAGCGGCTGGCGGTCGCGGTACCTTGATCGGTCCGATCCTGGGTGCAGGCTTAATTAATGCAGTTAAAACTTACTTTACTGTCGCTTATCCAGAAGCCTGGTTATTAATTCTGGGGGCATTATTTATTGTGGTCACCATCTTCCTGCCTAAAGGCGTGATTGGATTATTTGACCGTTTTAAAAAGGAGCGTAGCGAATGAGTGAAATTTTACAACCTCATGGCGGCCATGCTTCTGAAGGCTATGGCCGACCAAAAGAGCAAGGGCCAGATTTTAGTCATGGGATCGCACTTTATCTGGAAAAAGTCAGTGTCTGGTTCGATGCTTTCCGGGCCTTAAATGATTTATCACTGTATATCGAAGAAGGTGAACTGCGCTGCATCATTGGGCCAAACGGCGCGGGTAAAACCACTCTGATGGATGTCATTACCGGCAAAACCCGGCCGACTGAAGGTTCTGCATTTTTTGGCCAAACCTATAATCTGGCGAAAATGAGTACTGAAGAAATTGCAGAAGCTGGCATCGGGCGTAAATTCCAGAAACCCACGGTGTTTGAAAATTTCACCGTGATGGAAAATCTGCTCTTGGCTGCACCTAAAGACAAACGGGTGAAAAAAAGCTTTTTCAGCAAGCTCGATCCGGATGCACAAAATGCCTTGGATGAATCGTTACAGCAAATCCGCTTGCAGGAATTTATTCACAAACCTGCAGGGCTTTTATCGCACGGTCAGAAGCAATGGCTGGAAATTGGTATGCTGCTGATGCAACGTCCAAAACTCATTTTACTGGATGAGCCAGTGGCAGGGATGACCGATGCCGAAACCGAACGGACTGCTGAACTTTGTCTGGAGCTGAAAAAAAATCATACGCTGGTGGTGGTCGAACACGATATGAGCTTCATCGATACTATTAGTGAAAAAGTAACGGTGCTGGCACAAGGGGCGATTTTAGCCGAAGGCACATTGGCAGAAGTACAGGCCAATGAAGAGGTCATTGAAAAGTATCTTGGACGTTAAGGGGCTGACTGATGCTAGAAGTTAAAGATGTAAATCAGTTTTATGGCGGTAGTCACATTTTACGTGATGTGTCTTTCAATGCGCCTGTCGGTGAGTGCTCAGTGGTTTTGGGTCGTAACGGTGTTGGTAAAACGACATTACTAAAATGTCTGATGGGGATATTGCCCATCAAATCAGGTCAGATCCTTTTAGATGGCAAAGATATTGCCAAACTGAGTCCTGAACAGCGAGTACGGGCAGGTTTGGCTTATGTGCCACAAGGACGAGATATCTTTTCAACCCTAACAGTAGAAGAAAATATTTTGATTGGCATGGCGAAATTTAAAGGAGCCAAAACCCGTAAAGTTCCAGAACATCTTTATGAGATTTTTCCGGTATTAGAAGAAATGAAGTATCGACGCGGTGGTGACTTATCCGGTGGCCAGCAACAACAACTGGCGATTGCTCGCGCATTGGCATCTGAACCGCGTGTGCTCATTTTGGATGAACCGACTGAGGGGATTCAGCCATCTATCATTAAAGATATTGGTCGGGTAATTCGTAAGCTGGCTGATGGCGGTGAAATGGCAATTGTTCTGGTGGAACAGTTCTATGACTTTGCTGAAGAACTGGCAGATGGTTATACCGTCATGGCACGTGGGCAAGTGATTGCTCAAGGTATTGGAAGCGAAATGCCAGAAAAAGGTATTCGGGATCTGGTGGCGATTTAATTTTACTATCCTTTTTTGAACCCAACTTCATTTAAAACCGTCATTAAAAAGTGGCGGTTTTTTAATGCGTGCTATTTATTCATGAGATAAATACGGATTATCTATTTAATATTAGAACATCTGATAAACCAAGTTGGCACGATAACTGCTTTATTTTGATGCAAATTTTAAATGCTAAAAATTATTTGGTTTCAATTTGGAACAAATACAGGATTTATCAGCATCAGTAGGGTAGTTATGAAAATTTATACGCAACGTTTGGAAAACCTTGCACCAGAAAGTGATTTTGAGTCTCTTGAACTCACATTCGATACACGACAAAAGAGCCGTTTTCGTGCAACTTTAAAAAATGGTGTCGATATTGGTGCAGATTTACCACGTACTGGAATCTTGCGTAGTGGTTCTTTTATAGCAACTGAACAGGGTGACATTCTTCGGGTCGATGCGAAGCCTGAAAAATTGATTCAGGTGACTACGGACAATAGCTTTGACTTATTGAAAGCAGCCTATCATCTGGGGAATCGTCATGTTCCTCTAATGCTCACACCTACTGCATTGTACTTTGAACCAGATCATGTACTGGCTGAAATGGTGCAAGGTTTAGGTCTTGAAGTTAATGAAGTCATGCACCCATTTGAACCTGAAAGTGGGGCTTATGCACAGCATCAGTATGACCACCGTTTAAGCCCAATCAAGGCGTTACATCATGTCCATCACTAATGCGTCTCAGCTGCTCAGCTTGCTGACTCTATCTTCAACGGCGTTGCCGATTGGAGCGTACTGTTATTCACAAGGGGTGGAAAGCGCTATCGAAAAAGGCATGGTGCATGATGAAGCCTCTTGTGTGAGCTATTTCCAAGAAGTATTGGAAATGCTGCTGGTGCGTTTTGAGCTTCCAGTACTCAAGCGTCTGGTAGAGACTTTTGATGATGCAGAACAGTTTCAGTATTGGGCAGAACTCTATCGGGCCAGCCGAGAATCCAAAGAATTACTGGCTGAATCTCAGCAGTTGGCATTTTCCTTGAATGCATGGATTAGGGATGTTTTAAAACAGCCGCCGAGCGTAAAAAAGCAATTAGGGTTTGTGCCGGTGTACGCACATTTATGTGGTGAGCTGGGTTTAGATCTTGCCGATGTATTAACTGCTTATAGCTTTACGGTTTTGGAAAATCAGGTGCTGGCAGCAGTAAAAACCATTCCACTCGGGCAAATGAGCGGGCAGCGGATTATCTGGCAATTACATCAGGAAATTCCTGAAGCTGTACAGGCTGCATTAGCTTTGAACGATTATGAAATCAGCAGCGCATTACCGCAATATGCCATGTTGAGCATGTCGCATGAAACCCAGTATTCACGCTTATTTCGGTCGTAATCTTCAGACCAGAGCAGCAGTAAAAAGATTGAAAAGCATCATTAAAACTGGTGCCAAGAAATTGTAAAAAAGGAAATCAACATGTCAGAACGTAGCCCATTACGCGTTGGAATTGGTGGTCCGGTTGGATCAGGTAAAACGGCTTTAACCCTGAATTTATGTCTTGCACTGCGTGAAAAATACAATATGGCAGTGGTGACCAATGACATCTACACCAAAGAAGACTCGAACTTTTTAACCCGTCATGAAGCGATGTCGCCAGACCGTATTGTCGGTGTAGAAACAGGTGGTTGCCCACATACTGCGATTCGTGAAGATGCGTCCATTAACCTAGCTGCGATTGATGATTTGTGTGAAAAGTTTGATGGGCTGGAGCTGATCATTATTGAAAGTGGTGGCGATAACCTTGCGGCAACCTTTAGTCCCGAATTGTCCGATCTAACTCTCTATGTGATCGATGTTGCCGGTGGCGAGAAGATTCCACGTAAAGGTGGTCCGGGAATTACCAAGTCGGATCTGCTGATTATCAATAAAACAGATTTAGCACCAATGGTGGGTGCCAGCCTAGAGGTGATGGATCAGGATGCGAAGCGCATGCGTGGCGATAAACCATTTTTATTTTCTAATATGAAAACACAAGATGGCTTGAACGAAATTATCAGCTTTATCGAAAAACAAGGTTTATTTAAGTCTTAAGGGGAAATTCATCATGCGTCTATTCAAACAGTTACTGGTTGCAAGCGTGGCAGCTTTACCGATGTTGGCATTTGCTCACGCGGGACATGACCATCACAGTGGATTCTGGTCTGGCTTTGTCCATCCTTTTACTGGTTTAGATCACCTGATGATGGCGATTGCCTTTGGTGTATTGATGTGGACTGCAAATCAACGCTGGAAAATTTCGGGTCTCATCGGTCTGGCAGTAGCGATGGTTGCAGGCTTTGTGTTCGGTAGCGAAGGTCTGCTTTCAACTTCAATGGCTGAGTCAGGCATCATCGCTTCACTGGTCATTTTAGCTGTTGCGCTGTGGACTAAATTGAATAAGGTTTTGCCTGTCGCTGCAATCTTATTGGCCAGCTTCCACGGCGTAGCGCATGGAAGTGAATTGGGTCAAGGTGGTCATGTATCGCTATTAATTGTTGGCATGGTTTCAGCAATGGCTTTGATTTATGGTGCAGGCTTGGCTCTGGGTGCATTCGTGAAAAAATATGTGCCTTATGGCAAGCAGATCGTTGGTGGTTTAGCTGCAGTTGTTGCTGTCATTGGCCTGGCTTAATGCTTAGTAAATCATTTGCAGATGAAATTGAGTTGATTGATGCACGAACTGGCAGAAAAAAGCACACAGCAGAACTTATGGTATGCACGTCTGGAAATGGGATTTCAGGCGCAGCAACAGACTGCACGAACCATTTTGCAACATCGCAGGCATCATGGTCCGGTACGCATCCAGAAAATGCTATGGCCTGAATCTAACGGAATCTGTCATGCCATTATCGTGCATCCGCCAGCAGGGATCGCCGGTGGGGATCATCTCACTTTTGATATGCAGGTGGATGCCAATGCTCATGCCTTGGTGACCACACCAGGCGCAGGTAAGTGGTACAGAACCAATGGCAAGCAGGCTTTTCAGCACATTCATATCCGTTTAAATGACAATGCGATTTTTGAATGGCTACCTCAAGAAACTATGCTATTTGATGGGGCTAATGCCAGTTCCGAAACAATCGTCCATTTGGATGCGGCAGCCAGTTTTATTGGTTGGGATATGCTGGTGATCGGCCGTCAGGCACGAGATGAGCAATTTGCACAGGGTGCGTATCGAAACCGATTTCAGCTTTGGCGTAAAGACAAGTTGCTGGTTGCCGATAGCTTGAATTTTAAAGGCAATGATCGCTGGCTGAGTTCATGCCTAGGCATGAATGGCCATGCGGTGATGGGCAACTTCTGGGCTGTACCGCCTGAAAAATATCGCGCGAGTTTTTATCTGGAACAGCATCTCGATTTGATTCGTGAGCTCATTATGCGGATGGATGTACCGATTACCTTGACTTTGCTCGGTGATGTAATAAGCGCGCGTTTTCTGGGGGATGATGTCCGTCAATGCCATGATGGTTTTGCAGCCATTCGTGCCCGGTTAAGACGTTACTGGTTTGATCTGGATGAAGCATTTCCGAGAATTTGGCGGACGTAATCCTTTAATTCCCTCTCCTTATAGGAGAGGGTTAGGGAGAGGTGATTAAACATTTATTAAAACCCTCCCTCTAACTCCCTCCCAAAGGGAGAGAACACCAAATATCGAATCTTGCACATATTTTGCTTAGAAATACATATATATCAATGAGGAACCGGTTATGGAACTCAATCCAACGGAAAAAGACAAAATGCTGATTTTTACCGCAGGTTTGGTCGCTGAACGACGTAAAGCCCGTGGTTTAAAGCTGAACTATCCGGAAGCCATTGCCTATATTTCTGCGGCGCTGCTTGAAGGTGCGCGTGATGGCATGACCGTCAGCGAATTGATGCATTACGGTACGACCTTATTGACACGTGATGATGTCATGGAAGGCATTCCGGAAATGATTGCAGAAGTGCAGGTCGAGGCAACCTTTCCAGATGGATCAAAGCTGGTCACTGTCCATCAACCGATCGTATAGGAGCAGCATATGATTCCAGGGGAAATTTTTACACCTGAGAGCGATATTGAAATGAATGTTGGTCGGGAAATTTTGAAGGTGACTGTTGCTAATATTGGTGATCGACCGATTCAGGTCGGATCACACTTTCACTTTGCTGAAGCCAATGATGCCTTGCAGTTTGATCGTGAGCTGGCAAAAGGCTTTCGCTTAAATATTGCTGCTGGTACGGCGATTCGTTTTGAGCCTGGGCAAAAACGTGATGTGGAACTGGTCGCACTGGCTGGGAAACGTGAAGTTTATGGTTTCGCCGGGCGGGTCATGGGCAAGCTCGATTCATAAAAATTGCAGCAGAATTATAAAGGTTTATAAATCATGAAAATGTCACATCGTGCTTATGCCGAAATGTTTGGACCAACAGTCGGGGATCGTGTTCGTCTAGCTGATACTGAATTATTCATTGAAGTCGAACAGGATTTCACCACTTATGGTGAAGAAGTTAAATTTGGTGGTGGCAAGGTCATTCGTGATGGTATGGGTCAATCACAACTTTTGTCATCTGAAGTGGCTGACACTGTCATTACAAATGCGCTGATTGTCGACTGGTGGGGCATTGTTAAAGCAGATATAGGCTTAAAAAATGGTCGAATCTGGAAAATCGGTAAAGCCGGTAATCCGGATATTCAGCCAAATATTACTATTCCACTTGGCGCGGCTACAGAAGTCATTGCTGGCGAAGGACAAATATTAACAGCTGGCGGAATTGATACCCATATTCACTGGATCTGTCCGCAGCAAGTTGAAACGGCACTGATGTCTGGCACAACCACGATGGTCGGCGGCGGTACAGGTCCGGCAGCTGGAACTTCTGCGACAACCGTGACTCCAGGGCCTTGGCATATTGCCACAATGCTACAAGCGATTGATGATTTACCAATGAATATTGGTTTATTGGGTAAAGGTAACTTGAGCCAGCCAGAGCCAATTGCAGAACAAATTAAAGCTGGTGTAGTGGGTTTAAAATTGCATGAAGATTGGGGCTCGACACCAGCAGCGATTGATAACTGTCTGACTGTGGCCGACCAGTACGATGTGCAGGTCGCGATTCACACTGACACACTAAACGAAAGTGGCTTTCTAGAAGAAACTTTGGCAGCTTTTAAAAATCGAACCATTCATACTTATCATACTGAAGGTGCAGGTGGCGGACATGCACCGGACATTCTAAAAGCCATTGGTCAACCGAATGTATTGCCATCTTCAACTAATCCAACTCGTCCATATACCGTCAATACCATCGATGAACATTTAGACATGTTGATGGTCTGTCACCATTTAGATCCAGCGATTGCAGAAGATGTGGCCTTTGCAGAAAGCCGTATCCGACGCGAAACCATTGCTGCAGAAGATATATTGCAGGATATGGGTGCGATTGCCATGATGTCATCAGACTCTCAGGCGATGGGTCGTGTGGGTGAAGTAATTTTACGGACTTGGCAAACGGCGCATAAAATGAAAGTGCAACGTGGGCCTTTGGAAGGTGATACAGCCTATAGGGACAATAACCGGGTCAAACGTTATATCGCCAAATATACGATTAATCCTGCAATTACTCACGGTTTAAGCCATGAAATCGGCTCTGTTGAAGAAGGTAAGTTAGCCGATCTGGTACTGTGGAAACCTGCATTCTTTGGGGTGAAACCCTCCATGATTATTAAGGGCGGGATGATTGCAGCAGCGCCGATGGGTGATATTAATGCGTCTATTCCAACGCCACAGCCTGTGCATTACCGTCCGATGTTTGGGGCTTATCCACGTGGAGTGCATAACACCTGTATTACATTCTTGTCGCAAGTCGCAATTGATAATGGCGTACATGAAAAATTAGGTCTGAAAAAGTTGATTTCACCATGTAAGGCGACACGCCAGGTAACTAAACAGGATATGAAACATAATAGTTACTGTCCTGTGATGGAAGTGCACCCAGAAACTTATGAAGTTCGTGCAGATGGTGTGCATCTGATCTGTGAACCTGCGGAAGTGCTGCCAATGGCTCAACGTTATTTCTTGTTTTAACTGAATAAATAGATCAAGATGTCATCTTTACTACTATATCATGAGGGTGAAGATGACTTTTAAATTCGAAAGTCAGGAATTTAAGTCCACCTTTGAACAGGTCGAATTAATTGCAAAGAAGATAATAGAAACTGAAAATAATTCTAATGAAATTGTAAATATAGCTATCCACTTTTTGTCTGCTGCGCAGGTATTAAATATAAATACTGATCTTAGTGAATTCGATAAAATAATTGAATATAGTAGAAAACAACCAGTATCAAATTTCGTATCAGAAATTGGTAAAGCACTTAAGGTTTATAAAGACACTAAGCAAGATAGCGATCTCCTTTATCTATTTGAACTGAGTTTGAATCTCATCAATATTTATTTTTCTGAGCTTACATTTATCTTAGGCGGAGTAAATGGTTCTATATCCATAGAAGTATCTAGCGTTAGCACCTTTGTAAGTGAAAAATATTTAAAACATCCCAAATTCGGTAGATATGTAAAATTTGCGGAAAGAGATTTACCATTTCAAATTTTTAAAGAGTTATTTCATTCAAGTAAAATTAAAAATTTAACTGAATTAAATAGCAATTTAAAACAAGCAAGTGAGTTGTTAGAAAAATGGGAAAAGTCATTTGAAATTAAGAAAAATACAGTTTTTCAATTGGAGCAAAAATTAGCAGAAACTAAATTAACATATGACTTTTTAGGTTTAAATAAAGGATTTCAGCAGCTTTACGAACAAAAAAAGGATGAATTAAAAGCAGCAAAAAATACATACGGATTCGTTGCAACAACAATGTTCACAATCCCTTTTGCTGAGTTTGTAGCCCTGGTTGCAGCTTTCTTCTATTTTGATGGAAAAATACCTTCTAATATGTGGTTAGTTTCAATTCCATTTATTACTCTGATTTTAATAACTTTATATTTACTAAAAATCTCTCTTCAGGATAAACGTGCTATTCAATCTCAAATGATGCAACTTGAACTCCGTATGGCGTTATGCCAGTTTATTCATAATTATGCTGAGGATTCAGAGACATTACATAAGAAAAATTCAGTAGGTTTTGAAAAATTTGAGAATATTATTTTTTCTCCACTTGTCTCATCTGACGATAAGATTCCAACTACATTTGATGGTATGGAACAGTTGGCAAAACTAATAGGTGAATTTAGAAGAAATTAAATGATCCTTTTTGGCGCATAAATTGCTTGTCACGCTTATTCAATTTTACTGTTTGATATAACACATCAGGGATTAAACGTGACCAGTACATATTTACGCGGACAAGAACTCATAGATCAAATTCGAAATCAGCCTTATTCACGTGACTTGATTGGCTATCATGGCAATGTACCAAAAGTAGAATGGCCCAATCAGGCCCGTGTCGCAGTTCAGTTTGTACTGAATTATGAAGAAGGTGGTGAAAACCACGTAGAACACGGTGATGCCGGTTCAGAACAATTTTTATCTGACATTATTGGTGCAGCCAGCTTTCCAGACAAACACATGTCGATGGATTCCATGTATGAATATGGCTCACGTGCTGGCTTCTGGCGCATTCATAACGAGTTTAAAAAGCGTAATCTGCCGATGACTATTTTTGGGGTTGGGATGGCTTTAATCCGCAACCCTTATATAGTCGAAGCGATTAAAGAAGCCAATTATGATGTAGTTTCACATGGTCAGCGCTGGGTACATTATCAGGACATGCCAATTGAGCTTGAACGCCAATATATGGATCAGGCGATTAGCGTACTGGAAACCCTGTTCGGCAAAGCACCGATTGGCTGGTATACGGGTCGGGATAGTCCAAATACCCGTCAATTACTGGCTGAATTTCCTCAGATTCAATATGATTGCGACAACTATGGAGATGACTTGCCATTTTGGAGTACATTGACCAATCAGGCAGGTGAAACACGCCCTCATTTGATCATCCCCTATACTTTAGAAAGCAACGATATGAAATTTAGTTCACCGGGCGGCTTTAATAGCGGGGAACAATTCTATCAATATTTAAAAGATGCCTTCGATGTGCTCTATGCTGAAGGTGAAACTGAACCAAAAATGCTATCGATCGGGATGCATTGTCGTATTTTAGGGCGGCCAGGACGCTTTAAAGCCCTACAAAAGTTCCTCGATTATGTGCAAGGTCATAAAAAAGTCTGGATTTGCCGACGGGGTGATATTGCAACGCATTGGTATAAATATCACGCACCAAAATGAGAAAAATATATTAAAAAAGAGAACCTTGAGTTCTCTTTTCTGCTTTATATATTATATAAAAATACAAGATCAAAAAGATTTGGCACTGTTATTGCAAAACCTGTACTGAACAAAAAATGAATATCATCAGGCGATTTAATAGTGCAACTCGTTGAATTTAATCAGGCATCTCCAGAAGAGGCCATTACGTTTTTAAAGCACTGTGTGCAAATACCGAGCTGGTCGACCCAGATTGAAGCAAAGCGTCCTTATGCATCTGTTGAAGATGTATTGAATATAGCCAGACAACAGGCTGCAACCTGGACCTGGGACGAAATCAAAGCAGCTTTGGATAATCATCCACGTATTGGTGAAAAAAAGGCACAGGCTGAATTAAGCGAAGTTGAAAAAAACTTTTCCAATCGTGAACAGGCTGCGATAACTCAGGACGAAGCAACTCAGCAAGCTTTGCTAGAAGGCAATATCGCTTATGAAAAAAAATACGGTTATATCTTTCTGATTAAAGCGGCTAGTCTAAATAGCCAAGAAGTGCTGAATGCCTTGAAAGATCGTTTAGCTAATGATCCGGAAACTGAAAAAGGTATTGTTCATACGCAACTGGCGGAAATCGCTTTATTAAGACTGTCACAGGAGCTGCAAGCATGATCAGCACTCATATCTTAGATACGCATCTCGGCAAACCTGCAGCACATGTTTTAATCAAACTCTTTGATGAAGAAGGTGAATTACTCGGAAAAGCATTTACCAATGCAGATGGTCGAGTCACAGATTTTGGTTTAACCGAATTTGAGGAAGGTAAATACAGTCTTGAATTTGCTACTTCTGATTATTTTGAAGGCTTAGGTCTAGAAACTTTCTTTCCTAAAGCAGTCATTCATTTTCAGGTGAAAGATGCCTCTCAGCACTTTCATATTCCTTTACTGATCAGCCCATTCGCGTACTCCACATATCGCGGAAGCTGATTTTTTTATTCAAGCTTTCAGGGAGAGAAAAAGAATGACAGAACAAAGCACCAACATTTCACCAGAACATGAATATCTGGGCGCAGGCAAAAGTGCAGCCTATGGCTTGCAACATGTATTGACCATGTACGGTGGTATTATCGCACCACCACTCATTGTGGGTACTGCCGCAGGTTTGGAAGCTACACAAATCGGTTTATTGATTGCGGCTGCATTGTTTGTTGGCGGTCTGGCTACGATTTTACAAACCATTGGAGTGAAATATATCGGGGCTAAATTGCCACTGGTACAAGGGGTTTCCTTTGCGGGTGTGGCGACGATGGTGGCGATTGTAACTACAGGTGGCGGCTTATCAGCTGTTTATGGTGCAGTCATCATAGCTTCATTAATTGGTTTCTTCCTTGCGCCTTATTTTTCTAGAATTATCCGTTTTTTCCCGCCAGTCGTGACCGGCTGTGTGATCACGATTATCGGTTTATCACTTTTACCCGTAGCCGTTCGCTGGATGATGGGGGGCAATAAAAATGCACCTGAATGGGGAAGTGTAGAAAATATCAGTTTGGCCGTGATGACCTTGGCCATTGTGATCTGTCTAAACTTGAGTAGAAATGCCTCGATTCGTCGCCTGTCTATTTTATTGGCGATCGTATTGGGTTCAATGCTGGCTTATCTGTTTGGTTTTGGCGACTTTAGTAAAGTCGGCAATGGTGCATGGGTACAATTTCCGAGTTTCTTTGCTTTCGGCATGCCAACTTTTGAACTCAGTGCAATCATTTCCATGCTGATCGTGACGCTGGTGGTTATGACTGAAACAACAGCTGATATTATTGCTGTGGGTGAAATTGTTGGAACCAAAGTAGATTCAGAACGTATTTCCAATGGTCTGCGTGCAGATATGTTCTCAAGTGCAGTTGCACCGATTTTTGGTTCATTCATGCAAAGTGCTTTTGCACAGAACGTCGGGCTGGTAGCCATTACCGGGATTAAAAGCCGTTTTGTGGTCGCTGCTGGCGGTATGATTTTAGTGGTTTTGGGATTACTTCCAATTATGGGCCGACTAATCGCCGCAATTCCGGTTCCGGTACTTGGTGGTGCAGGATTGGTGCTATTTGGTACAGTGGCTGCAAGCGGCATCCGAACTCTGGCAAAAATTGATTATAACGAGCAAAAGAATTTGATTATTGTTGCAACTTCAATTGCAGCCGGCATGATCCCGATTATTGACTATTCTTTCTATGCTAATTTTCCAAAATGGTTTCAAACCCTATTTCATTCTGGCATCAGTTCAACCTGTTTAATGGCGATCCTTTTAAACATTCTGTTTAATCATCTGCAAATGTTCAAGTCGAAAACAGAGGTTCCGGAAAAGATTGCAGAAACGCTGCATTAAAGTATGATTTCCTCCATATGCCCATGCCAGTCATGGGCTTTTTTATCAAAAATTAAAAAAGTTGGCTTTGTTCTTGCTTAATCCAGAATGAGATTTTTAATTCCATTGGGGAACCTTATTTATGAAATTTACTCAAGTTGCTGCTGCAACATTACTTGCATGGGGTGCAGCATCTGCACAGGCAAAACCAGTCTGGCAGGATTTTAGCGTTACTGGGCTTTATGGGGAAAACTATGAAGTTGTAGATGAAAAACAGGCAACCCTAACTGTTGAATACGCTGCAAAAGTTAAATATGCAGATGTCTTCTTTTTCATTGACCGTATGCGTGGTTCCGATGATATTAAATCAAGCTATTTTGAATTTTCACCACGTTTAAGTCTGGGTGAAGTTTCAGGTCAAAAGCTGGCATTCGGTCCAGTGAAAGATGTGCTGGTCGCAACGACTTGGGAAGGTGGTGAAGGTTTTGATAACTTCCTGTACGGTGTAGGTTTCGACCTGGCTATTCCAAAATTCAATTATGCCAGCGTGAATCTTTATCGTGTAAATAACGAAAATATGGAAGACGACTATCAGCTCACCTTGACCTATGGTGTGCCATTTAAATTGGGTACTGAAGAATTCCTGGTAGATGGCTTCCTGGACTGGTCAACTGCTGAAGATGATCATGCGAGTGAGATGAACTGGACGACTCAGTGGAAATGGAATGTCGGTAAGCATATTTCTCCTGATACCAATTTATATCTCGGTATTGAGCATTCGGTTTGGAATAACAAATACGGTATTGCGGATGCGGATGAAAATAACGTGAGTGCTTTAGTGAAATATCATTTCTAAATACAATAAATAAGAAATTTAAAAGCCCTTATTGATAAGGGCTTTTTTAATGGGCTTAATTTTCGATAAAGATCTTTTCAGGAAAAGTATAAACATCACAGTTTGGACCAGTACCGATCCGATCGATTACCACGAAATCACTTGGAGCTTCAAAGGTCAGCAAAGGATGATGCCAGGTACCGGCACGGTAATTTACACTTTGTGTACCATTACTGATAAAAGCCTGAATTTGACTGAGATCAGGCTTTTCATGATCCAGATTAGGCGCAACCACAATTAGAAATTTCTGGCCCTGCATCGGGATGAACGCTTGTGAACCGACAGGGTGACGTTCCAGCATTTCGATTGCAAAGGGAATGGCTGTAGTCTGAATATTTCTAAAAATACTTAGACCAACTTTAGCATCTGTTTCAGCAACCGCCAGAGCATGATAACGCTCGGTCTGCTGATCATTAATATGGAAAAAATCATTGCCTTCGCAGGCAATGACCTCGCCATAAGGCAAGAAACTTTCAGCAGTTAAGGGCTGTATTTTTATGGTTTGCATGCTCATAGATATAATTACTCAGGCAACTTTTCCCCACAGTCGAATCCGGCTAATGCCACCATCCGGAATCATGTTCACCCGAATATGAGAAATTTTTCCCTGTTTTAAGATTTCCTCAACAAAGCTATGAATATGATCCATCTGCATCTCTTGTGCTTCAAGCAGGAATGGCCAGAACATACTTTGCGGAATTAACTGCTGGTCAGTCGCATCTTCAATATAAATCGCTTGGATAGAGACTTGAGCAGGAAAGTTACCTTTAAAATGCGCGGTATCAATCTCAATTTTTTCAATCTGACCACTCTGACCCAGAGCCAAGATACACCAGTCAAAGCCGGGTGCACGACGGCGCTTGGTTTCCCAGCCATCACCCATATTGATGCCACGCCCCGGATTAATCAGATTACGTGGATGACCAAAGTGCGCATCACTATAGGCAATGACACGACCGCCATTTTCCAGAGCGACCAGATCAATCACCTGATTGCTGTCCTGAACCTGAATTTTTACTTCACCATAGACTTTAAAACGAGCTACCCCCCCGTCAGGGAAAATATTTAGGCGTACATGTGTAAAGACTTCGTCTGAATCAATATTAAAAATATGATGCTGGCTCGGACCTAATATACTGTTTGGTAAAATTGAGTGCCAGGTTGCGGTGCTTAAGTCACCATTTGGTGCATAGCAGGCTTCAACTGCAGCAGAAGCTGGATAGTTTCCGGTAAAGAATGTGGTATCAATATCTAGTGCTTTGGTGGTTCCAGCTACCCCCAGTTTGACAATCGCCCAGTCATAGCCGGCATGACGCTTGCGGCGGGTTTCCCAGCCGTCCATCCATTTGCCATGATTATCAAATTTATCTTCAACAAAAATTGGTGCATCAAATTGCAACATTCGTTTTGCTTCAGCAAAAAAATCATCTGAACATTCAAGAATTTCTGCGCCAATCCGGCTATCAGCCAAGTTGGTAAGCTGCCGGATATGGGCAGGGATCTCGAAAATGGGTGCAAATAATGTTGCCATAACTATCTTCCATTCAAATTATGTTTAACGTGAATCTAATTTTTTATAAAAGTCTGTAATTCTGCTGAAAGACCTTATAAAAACAGGTTTTTAATGAATAGATGAATGCACGGCTTGTGCCAACTTTTGAGAAAAATCAGTGCATTATTTTCGAAATGGCACGCTTTTAGCTACACAGGGAGGAAGAAACACAATTTTGAGAGGAGCATATAGATGGAGATTACAATTATTGGTGCAGGGATGGGGGGATTGACCACAGGAATTGCACTAAAAAAGTTTGGGCATAAAGTCACCATCTATGAACAGGCAGAAAAGATTTTACCGGTGGGCGCGGCAATTTCACTTTGGTCAAATGGGGTAAAATGTTTGAATTATCTGGGCTTAACTGAGCAGGTGGCCAAGCTCGGTGGTCAGATGGATCAGCTGGCCTATATTGATGGTTTGACGGGCGACACCATGACCCAGTTCAGTTTATTGCCTTTGATTGAAGAAGTGGGACAACGTCCATATCCGGTGACACGTGCTGATTTACAGAACATGTTGATGGACGAGTTTGGCCGTGAAGATATTCAGCTGGGCAAGAAGATGGTTGAGCTGCAAGAACAGAAAGACGGTGTTCTGGTTAAATTTGCGGATGGTACAGAAATTAAAACAGACCTACTGATTGGCGCAGATGGAACCCATTCCATTACCCGTGCCTATGTACTGGGCGAACAGGTTTCTCGTCGCTATGCCGGTTATGTCAACTGGAATGGTCTGGTAGAAATTTCAGAAAAGCTTACTCCAGCAGATCAATGGACCACATTTGTCGGACAAGGTAAGCGCGTTTCGCTGATGCCTGTGGCAGACGGAAAATTCTATTTCTTCTTTGATGTACCGTTGCCGGTCGGTTTAGAGAATAATCGGGCAGAATATAAAACCTTATTGAAACAGTATTTTGAAGGTTGGTGTGCGCCGGTTCAGCATCTGATTGACGCGCTGGATGAACAGAAAACCAATCGGGTTGAAATTCATGATATTGAACCGTTTGCCCAGTTCTATAAAGGTCGTGTTGTAATTGTTGGTGATGCCGCACATAGCACCACACCGGATATTGGTCAGGGTGGTTGCCAGGCCATGGAAGATGCAATCTATCTGGCTCGTTCTTTACAGATTAATACGCTGGGTCTGGAAGATGCCTTGAAACGCTATCAGAACAAACGCAATGAGCGTGCCAATGAGCTGGTCTTGCGTGCACGTAAACGCTGTGATGTGACACATATGAAAGATGAAGCCGTGACCAAAGAATGGTATGAGGAACTGCGTAAAGAGCAGGGACCGCATATCATGAAAGGGATTATCAGCAATATTATTGGCAATCCTTTAGATTAATTCTGCGTTTAATCTCTTGGCAAAAAGCCCTTCATATCGAAGGGCTTTTTATATTTAAATAACAGCAATTCGCTAATAGATTTTTTAGGCCGCAAGTAAAGCTTTCGCTGCCTGACGATGTGCAGCCTGAACCGCTTCAAGATCCAGATTCAGGATTTCCCGGTCTTTAACGACCCATTGTCCATTCACCATGACATGTTCGGCACGGTCTGCACCGCACAGTAACAGGCCGGCAATCGGATCATGAATCCCTGAAAAACGCACATCATCCAGACTATAAAAAGCTAAATCTGCCTGAAAATCTGCTGCGATTTGTCCTAGGTGCTTTTCACGTCCCAGTACCTGTGCCGAGCCTTGTGTGGCCCAGGTTAAAGCACGTTCAGGCGTAATCACTTCTGCACCATATTTTAAACGTTGTAAATACATCGCCTGCCGAGCTTCCAGAATCAGGTTAGACGCATCACCCGAAGCAGAGCCATCCACACCTAGACCAATGACTGCTCCTGCTTCCAGTAGATCCATGGTTGGACAAATCCCTGAAGCCAGACGCATATTGGAATGCGGACAATGACAGATACCGACTTGAGCCCGCCCTAAGCGTTGGATCTCATCGGCATCAAAATGAATGCCATGCGCCAGTCAGGTTCTGGAATTAAGCCAGCCTACACTTTCCAGATAATCGACGGTGCGCATGCCAAATTTAAACAGACAAAATTCTTCTTCATCCAGTGTTTCGGCCAGATGGGTATGCAGACGTACATCCAGTTTTTCTGCCAGTGCAGCACTTTCTCGCATAATTTCTTGGGTGACTGAAAATGGTGAACATGGTGCAAGCGCAATATTGACCATCGCATCAGCACTACGCTGGTGATATTTCTGCACCAACCGTTCTGAGTCCAGCAGAATGGTGTCCATATCCTGTACGGTATGCTGCGGTGGCAAGCCACCAGAATCTTCACCCAGACTCATGGAACCTCGGGTCAGCATGACCCGAATCCCTAATTGTTCTGATGCTTCAACCTGAACATCAATGGCATCGGACAGCTGCTGTGGAAACAGATAATGGTGATCCGCAGCAAAGGTACAACCGGAAAGCAGTAATTCAGACAATGCAATTTGAGTGGCTAGATAATGCTGTTCAGTATTCAATTTGGCCCAGACCGGATATAAGGTTTTTAGCCATGGAAATAGCGGCGCATTGACCACGGGAGCCCAAGCACGGGTCAAGGTCTGATAAAAATGATGATGGCTATTAATCAGTCCCGGTGTAATCACCAAATTCTGGGCATCAAAGAACTGGTCATAAGGCGATGCTGGGGTTTGTCCCAAAGCCACCAGTTCAATAATTTTGCCATCGCGGATGACCAAGCCACCACGGGCATCCAGATCATTTGCGGTAAATACAGCAAGAGGATTTTTAATCCATAAGGTTGTCATATCTTTTTTCCAATAAGTTTTATTTGTGCTGCACATGAATCAGGCAGCACATGAGGCATTGAGCTGTTGTAATTTGATTTTCAAATCTTCCATCTGGTCGATCAGATGGTTCATCATGATTTGTGAGATACGGGAAATTTGCCGTTTCGGTGCCACACAAAGGGCAAGGGTCAGTGGATGCATACCTTTTTCAATGATCGGTTTAAACACCAGTTCATCACGTTCTAAATAAGGCAAAGCATCGATATAGGACAGTACCCCAATCCCTAAGTTGCGCTCTGCCAGAGAGGTAATCATGCGAATGTCATTACACTCCAGCTTTTGCTGTGGCATAAATTGGTGATGTTTATACAGGCTATAGACATAGTCATGAATGATTAAAGGGGCACAGGGAATGAGATGCTTAAAGTATAAAGTGTCGGAAAAATAGATTTTTTCTGCCTGAGCTAAAGGATGAGATTTGGCCATCACAAATCCAACCGGGATTTCCACAAAAGACATGACTTCGAGCTGATTATGACTTTTAGGATTGAGCAGAATGCCAAAATCAACTTCAGCATCCATAATCATTTTAGAGACGGTATCACTTTCCTGAATCTGGATATTGAAATTGATCCAGGGATAGTTTTCATACATATATTGTAGAGAATCTAAAACGAAACCGTCACTGAGTGCCGCAATGAGTCCGAGTTCAATGCTGCCGCGTGATAAACCCTGAATTTCATCAAAACGTACACAGGTCTGATGGAATTCTTTTTGCCATTTGAGTAAATCTGCATACAGCAATTCACCCGCTAATGTCAGCTTCAGGCCACTCGGCAACCGTTCAAAAAGCACGATGCCAAATTCTTCTTCTGCCAGAGTGATCTGACGATGAATCGCGGAGACAGAAATATAAAGCTGATCAGCTGCTTTTCTGAGGCTGCCTGTTTTGGCTACGGCAATAAAATATTCTGAAAATCTTGAAAAAGTAATATTCATAAAATCACGTCAATCCACCTGCACATCGTTTTAATCACATAATTTTCAGCTAGAAACTAAGTGATTCTGGTTCTATGTAAGTGGATAAGCGATTTCTGTGCCAATTTTCAAAGAAATGGAACAGTAAAAGTTTTGTGTTCTATTTTTTGGAACACGGGCTACGAAACATTCTAATAGACAGTAGAACAGGCATTTGGCTAATTTTATAAAAGAACAACAAGGCAGCTTAATGAAATAAAAATTTAAGCCGTTGTCATGCAATAAATATTTGTGAGTGAACTATGAATGCGATCCCGGTGCTTAATTTATTCAGTCAACCGCACTGTAGCGGCTTTGACCCATCAGACTGGAATATCCTGGCTCAGCATTGGTATCCAGTTGCCCGTATTCAGGATGTGAGTACTACGCCACAGCAGGTACAACTTCTGGATGTGAAGATGGCCCTATATCAAACTGAGAGTGGCAGCATTCATCTGGTTCGTGATATCTGTCCGCATCGTGGTGTGCCATTAACCAAAGGCTGGGTAAAGGGTGAAGAAATCATTTGTCCTTATCATGGCTTGCATTACAACACTCAAGGAAAATGCACCAAAATACCGGCTCAACCAGAACTGACGAACATATCGGATCGTTTTACCTTAACCAAATTTCCAGTGGTCTTGAAATATGGTCTGGTCTGGACCAGTCTGTTTAGCCGGGATGAATCAGAAGCTAATTTCCCTGATCTGGATACCTGGGACAGTGAAGAGCACCAATCCATCTTACCGCCATTTGTTGATATCGGTGGTTCAAGTGGCCGGCAGCTGGAAGGCTTTATTGATGTGGCGCATTTTGCCTGGGTGCATCATGAATCTTTCGCTTCACGTGATAATCCGATCGTGCAAAAGTATTCCACTTTGCGCACTCCTTATGGCTTGCATACAGAATATGTTAGCGATGTCAGCAACTATCCACATGGCTTGCAGCATCTGGCACCCGAAGGATTTTTGTGGAAACGTGTGTTTGATGTTTATCCACCATTTTCAGCGATTTTAACGGTGCATTTTCCGGAAAATGGCATCCTGAAAATTCTAAATGCCTGCTGTCCGGTATCTCATAATCAAACCCGTTTATTTGTGCCATTGACCCGTAATTTTGATACGACTGGTGATCTGCAAGCGGTTTACGATTTTAACGCACAAATTTTTGCTGAAGATCAGGACATGGTCGAAAGCCAGAAACCAGAAGAATTACCTTTGGATATCACTATGGAAGCACATTTTGAAGCTGACCGTTCTTCGACAACTTATCGCCGCATTCTGGGGGAATGGGGCCTAAGCAAACGCTATATTGTTTAAATTAAATTTCCTCCTTTATGCACCCTGGTCTGTTGGGGTGCTTTTTTATTCCATATATGTCGAAAATCCTCTTTTTAGAGGAGCTATGACCATTGAACTACTAATTTTAGAGTAATTTATGCCACAGCCTAGCCATGAGCAAATGCTATCTTTTTTAAGATTATCCAATAAGGTTGCCAAGCGGGCAATGTCTTTAGGCCATCATCCTTTTGGTGCGGTGCTGGTTGCACCTGATCATGAAACGGTTTTACTGACCCAATGTAATATTGATACGGTCAACCATGCAGAAAGTACTTTAGCCCGGATCGCAGCCAGCAATTTTACGCCGGATTATCTGGCTGAATGCACCTTATATACGGCAGTTGAACCTTGCTGCATGTGTTCTGGAACGATTTATTGGGCCAATATCGGGCGGGTGGTCTATGCCATGACCGAAGAAAAATTATTGCAATGTACTGGAAACCACAATGAGAATCCGACTATGAGTGTTTCTGCTGAGTATGTTTTTGCTCATGGTCAGAAGAATATTGAGCTGATTGGACCAATCATGGAACTTGAACAGGAAACGGTTCAATTGCAAAAAGACTTCTGGTCATCTCGGTGAAGATTTGAAATTATTCTTTTTATAATTCTACTTCATTTTATTTATATTATTTATAAGACCATAAAAA
The DNA here is from genome assembly GCF_013419905.1 of Acinetobacter sp. YH12046. Lineage (NCBI taxonomy): Bacteria > Pseudomonadati > Pseudomonadota > Gammaproteobacteria > Moraxellales > Moraxellaceae > Acinetobacter > Acinetobacter sp. YH12046. Next base: position 7,883 of record NZ_VOZF01000002.1, on the reverse strand, counting down.
CAGATTTTCTGGATTGTAGGCTCAATTTAAAACCCTGCAATCCAGTCTCTATTTTCTAAAAATACTTTCCTTAATTTTCTATTTTTAAAAATCCATTTTATTCATTCAGTGCATTGCCAATTATAAGCCATTTATTGGCGCACACGATTTAGAGCTGACGCACTTATCTAGCGCAGATCAAAAGAAAATCACAAGAATTTTTAAATTTTCAACTTTATTAATTTCTCAACCTTGAGCTGAGCTTGGTTTTCTAGCAACTTTACTCATTGTCTTAGATTGATATCTATATTTCTCGGCTTATATTCTTAACTGTTCAACTTTTTTATACTCAATACTTGGTAGTAAATAATTGTAATTTATAAAAATAAATAAAAGAACAGATCATTCTAAAAATTATAAGTGTCTTGCAATCCACCTGTTCTATTTTTTGAACTGAATTGGAATAGAAGTTGCTAATTAATAGAAATATAGCAATCAGTAAAATTTTTGATGTCGATTCAGATCTTTTAAAGCCGCTATTTATAAAACTCAAATGGCATTCACGGAGGCAATTTATGCTGAATATGTCCAAACATAAAAAGATAATGAAAAAATTTTCACTGCCTGTAATTGCGGCTGCAATTATGGGTTTGGGGATCAGTAGTCAGAGCTTTGCAGTCGATAAAGCTGCATTTGTCTATATTGGACCAACCAGTGACCATGGCTGGACGTATTCTCATGATCAGGGGCGTATTAAAGCTGAAAAAGCTTTGGGCGGAAAATTTAAAACGACTTATATCGAAAATGTACCTGAAACGGCCGATGCTGAACGTGTGATTCGTAATCTGGCACAGCAGGGCAATAAAGTAATTTTTGCGACCTCTTTTGGTTATATGAACCAGATGGAAAAAGTCGCGAAGCAGTTCCCCAATACCGTATTCATGCATGCGACCGGTTATAAGCAGGGGAAAAACCTAGGCATCTATGATGTACGTACCTATGAAGGTGCTTACATGCTGGGTGTAGTGGCAGGGCAAACCACCAAAACTAATACCTTGGGTGTCGTAGCCTCATTCCCGATCCCGGAAGTGGTTCGTAATATTAATGCCTATACCTTGGGTGCACAAAGCGTCAATCCTAAAGTCAAAACCAAAGTCATCTGGGTGAACTCATGGTTTAACCCGGGTAAAGAACGTGATGCGGCTTTGGCGCTGATTTCTCAAAAAGCTGATGTGCTGATGCAAAACACAGATTCGCCAGCAGTTGTGCAAGCTGCCCAGCAAAAAGGCGTTTATGCCTTTGGTTGGGATTCAGACATGAGCAAATTTGGTCCTAAAGCGCATCTGGCTGCTTCAGTACTGCACTGGGAAAAAATTTATACGCCAGCAATGCAGCAAGTGGCTAATAAAACCTGGAAACCTGCCGCTCTCTGGTATGGCGTAAAACAGGATGCAGTGAAAATTGAAAACTTCGGACCTGCTGTTCCTGCCAAGGTGAAACAGTCTGCTTTAAATGCACAAAGTGCGATTCATAAAGGCACATTACATCCATTCCAGGGCCCAATCTATAAACAGGATGGAACTTTGGTGATTGCCAAAGGCGGCAAAATGACAGATGAAGCGCTTGGAAAAATGAACTTCTATGTGAAAGGAGTTGAAGGTTCATTACCTAAATAATCCTTTCACTATGTGTATGACTTAAAAATAAAAGAAAGTAAATCCTGAAAAATCATCCCCCAGTCCATGAATCACTTTATGGACTGGGCCAAAATGAGTGGAGACTGAGTTATGAGCGATCTGCCTCACATGTCAAATGACATCGAAACGTCATCGCTCAATGAGCAGCAAATTCCACGACTGGAGCTGATCAATATCAGCAAAAGCTATAACTCATTGAAAGCAAATGACAGTATTAATTTAAAAGTCCAACCTGGGCAAATTCATGCCATCCTGGGTGAAAACGGTGCTGGTAAAAGTACCTTGATGAAACTCATCTACGGCGCGACCAAAGCAGATAGCGGTCATATCGTCTGGAATGGCAAAGAAGTACAGATAGAAAGTCCATCGATGGCCAGGAAACTGGGGATTGGCATGGTGTACCAGCATTTCTCCCTATTTGAAACCATGACCGTAGCTGAAAACATTTTATTAGGTCTGGATGAGAAAATAGACCTGAAAAGCTTAGCGGCTAAAATCACCGAAGTATCAGAACAATATGGCTTACCGGTAGATCCACGGCGTGAAGTTTTTTCTTTATCGATTGGTGAGCGACAACGGGTCGAAATTATCCGCTGTCTACTCCAAAATCCTTCCTTACTCATTTTAGATGAACCGACCTCCGTATTAACCCCACAAGCGGTACGTCAGTTATTTAAAACTTTGCGACTGGTGGCTTCGCAAGGTGTTTCAATTCTTTATATCAGCCATAAATTACATGAAATCAAAGAACTCTGTGATGAAGCGACGATTCTGCGTAATGGCAAAGTCACCGGCTATGTATTGCCTTCTGAAAATAGTACCAGTGAACTGGCCAAATTAATGATTGGCCGGGAATTGCCGACGTATGCGCATGTTGAATATACAGGCGAACATCGCACGCTGTTTCAGGTGAAAAACCTGAATTACGAAACTGATGATCCTTTTGGCGTGTCCTTATCCAATATTCAACTTAACCTGAATTCGGGTGAAATTCTAGGCATTGCCGGTATTTCGGGTAATGGTCAATCTGAATTACTAGCACTGCTTTCCGGTGAGCAAACGGCGAAAAGAGGTCAGGTTTTTCTACTAGATCATGACATTTCTGAACTCAGTGCAGGCCAGCGGCGTGATCTAGGCTTGGGTTTTGTCCCGGAAGAGCGTTTAGGTCGCGGTGCTGTGCCGAATATGACGCTGGCACAAAACACCCTGTTAACTGCCTTTCGTCAGGGTTTAAACAAATGGGGCTTTATCCAGTTTGAGAAAACTGTCACTTTTGCCCAGCAATGTATCGAAAAATTCGGGGTAAAAGCTGCAGGACCACAAGCGGAAGCGCGCAGCCTTTCGGGCGGGAATCTGCAAAAATTTATTGTGGGGCGTGAAATCCTGCAACAGCCCAAAGTATTAATTATTTCCCAGCCAACCTGGGGTGTTGATGTCGGTGCATCGATGTTTATCCGTCAAACCCTGATTGATCTTTCCCGTCAAGGTGTTGCGATTTTAGTGATTTCAGAAGAGCTGGAAGAGCTGTTTGAAATTAGCGACCAGATTTGTGTTCTGGCTGGTGGAAAGCTGTCGGCACCTGTCCCGGCTAAAAATACCAATGCAGAACAGATTGGCCTGCTCATGTCAGGTATTCAGGCAGATCCAGCAATATTGGCTGAATCCGAGCCTGTCCATGAAGCGCATGCGTAGAGAAGAGGTGTAAATATGCATTTATTAGAACCTAGAGAACATCCTTCTCAATTAATGAAATGGCTCTCACCTGTGCTTGCATTACTCGCCATGCTGGCGGTAGGTAGCCTATTGTTTTTAATGCTTGGAGTGAATCCTGCTCAGGCTTTATATATCTTTTTTATTGAGCCGCTAAGCTCAGTCTATAACCTGAGTGAACTGATAATTAAAGCCAGTCCGCTGATTTTAATTGCCTTGGGTCTGGCTGTTGGGTTTCGTGCCCGTCTGTTTAATATTGGTGCTGAGGGGCAGTTGGCTATGGGGGCCATCTTTGGCGGTGGTATTGCCATCCTGTTTCATGAGCAGATCGGCTGGTGGATTTTACCTTTAATGGTGATTATGGGTGCGATTGGTGGTGCAATTTGGGGCCTGATTCCAGCGCTGCTAAAAACCCATTTTAATGCGCAAGAAACCTTGACCACCTTAATGATGAACTATGTGGCATTTTTCCTGCTGATGTATCTGGTCAATGGTCCATGGCGTGATCCAGATGGCATGAACTTTCCACAATCCTTAATGTTCTCGGAAAGCGCGACCCTGCCGCTGATTATGGAAGGCACACGGATTAACGCCTCAATTTTTATCACGATCATCGCAGTGGTGCTGTTCTGGGTTTTTATCCGTAAGAGTCTGATGGCTTATAAACTGGAAGTCAGTGGTCAGGCACCTTTGGCAGCTCAATATGCAGGATTTTCAGCAAAAAAAGCCATCTGGTTAAGTTTGGGAATTTCAGGTCTGATGGCGGGGATTGCCGGAATCTGTGAAGTTGCAGGTCCAATCGGCCAGCTCAATCCGAATATTTCACCAGGTTATGGTTATGCAGCCATTATTGTGGCTTATCTGGGCCGACTAAATCCAATTGGAATCGTACTTTCAGGTTTCCTGATGGCGCTGATCTATTTAGGTGGTGAACTGGCACAAATGCAGTTGCAACTCCCAGTCGCGATTACCGGAATTTTCCAGGGCCTGCTTTTATTTTTCCTGTTGGCTTCAGATGCCCTGATTGAAAACCGCTACCGTTTTACCAAAAAGAAAATCAAAAAAACCATGACCACTGCGCAAGCAGCCTGATCCAGACAGAAGAAGGATAACAACATGAGTATTGAATTAACCGCAATTGTTGCCGGAACTGTCGCTGCGGCAACGCCATTGATCTTTGCCGGGCTGGGTGAGCTGGTAGCAGAGCGTACCGGTGTCATCAATCTTGGGGTAGAAGGCATGATGCTGGTCGGTGCCATTGCTGGATTTGCTTTCGCTAGCCAGTATGAAGCCAGTGTCGCCAGTGCCTTATTTATGGGCGGATTGGCAGGCACATTGATGGCACTGATTTTTGCATTTTTTACCTTATCTTTAAGCACCAACCAATCCGCCTGTGGTCTGGCACTCACTATTTTTGGGATTGGGATTTCAGCCTTTCTGGGACAGAATTATGTCAGTACTGCCTTACCGGGTCTGGAAAACCTAAAAATTCCGGGACTCGCAGATATTCCATTCATAGGGCCAGTCCTGTTCCAGCAAAACTATGTGGTGTATCTGTCCATACTTGCTTTTGTGCTGGTGTGGTGGGTACTGAGTAAAACCCGTTTAGGCCTGTTACTGAAAGCAGTAGGGGAATCTCCGGAAAGCGCACATGCCATGGGCTATAACGTGCTGGCGATTCGCTATGGTGCAGTCATGTTTGGCGGTGCAATGGCTGGTATTGGTGGTGCATTCTTGTCGACGGTTTATACGCCGATGTGGATTGAAAATATGGTTGCAGGACGTGGCTGGATTGCAATTGCATTAGTGGTTTTTGCTGCATGGAAACCGACGCGTTTGATGTTGGGTGCCTATCTGTTTGGTGGTGTAACGATTTTGCAGTTTCATGCCCAGGCTCTGGGTCTAGAAGTACCGAATGAACTGTTATCGGCATTGCCATATATCGCAACCATTGTCGTCTTAGTCCTCATTTCACGCGACAAGAAGTTATTGAAACTCAATTTACCAGCATCACTCGGTAAAACCTTTAGCCCTTAACCGGACAAATCTCAGGAATTACTTTATGAAAATTATGAGCGCAGATTATGTCCTGACCATGAATTCAAACCTGGACTGTATTAAAGATGGTGCCATCCTGATTGATGGCGCTCTTATTAAACAAGTAGGAACATTACAGGAATTAACTCAGCAATATCCTGAAGCTGCAGTTGACCAGTATCCCAAAAGTTTATTGATGCCGGGCTTGATTAATACCCACTGCCACTCAGGCCTGCTACGCGGTACAGCTGAGGGTTTGCCAGTCTGGGACTGGTTGCAACAGTTTATTGACCCGATGCATCGGGTATTAACGCCAGAAGATGCCAAAATTGCCTCTTATCTCTGCTATGCCGAAGCGCTGCTATCCGGCACGACTACTATTGTGGATATGTGGCGTTATATGGAGGGTAGTGCCGAGGCTGCACAGCAATTAGGCATCCGTGCAGTACTGGTGCCCTATGTGGCTGAACATCCAGATCACAACTATTTTGAAACCCTCAACAGCAATGAAGCTTTAATTCAAAAATGGCATCAAGCCGCAAATGGGCGAATTCAGGTCTGGGTTGGCTTGGAACATCTGTTTTATGCTGAAGAAAAGGCCTTGGCACGTATCCAGAAAATGTGTCATGAATATCAGACTGGTTTTCACACGCATAGCAATGAAAGCAAGTTTGATGTCGAAGAAAACCTACGACGTTATGGCGTGCGCCCGATCCAGACGCTGGAGCAAATGGGTATGTTGGATGGGCCTCAATGCCTATTAGCGCATTGTGTCTGGGCCGATTCAACAGAGATCGAAATCTTAAAACACTATAATGTGGGTGTCGCACATAATCCGATCTCAAATATGAAACTCGCCTCGGGGGCTGCACCCATTACGGAAATGCTTAAACATGGCATTGCTGTAGGATTAGGTACTGACGGCGAGAAAGAAAATAATAATCTGGATATGTTTGAAGAAATGAAAACTGCTTCATTATTGGCGAAGTTTTCCGGTTTGGATGCCGCAGCACTCGATTCATGGTCGGTCTGTCAGATGGCGACCCGTACAGGTGCCAAAGCCTTAGGTATGCAGGATCAGATTGGTTCTTTAGAAGTTGGGAAATTTGCTGATATTATTGCGGTAGATCTTGCGACATCGAGAATGACGCCTTTAATTAATCAGGGACCACTATTTAATTTACATACCAATCTGGTGCATGCAGTCCAAGGACAAGATGTGCATATGACCATGGTGAACGGCCAAGTGGTGGTAGAAAACCGAAAACTGGTACGTGCTGATCTACAAATCTTAATTGATCAGGTCAATCAGGCTGCTCCAGCCTTGTTCCAGCGACGCGCGAAATGGCTCGCAGAACAAGGAAGTGCGGTCAATGAATTACAGCGCCTGTAAATAAAGTTTAAAAACCAACCCTAACTTTAAACAGGCTTATCTATGCTCCAGAATGGATAAAAAGGCTTCGATAAAGTTAGGCAGTCTTTTATGATGGATCTGACCGACCTTGATCACTTCATAGGTTAGACCATCAGCCTGGAGGTTGTTACTTTCAGCTTTTAATTTTTGCAATGTCAACTGCAAGCCTTTTAACCATTCTTCAAGCGCCTTGATCGGAATATCATTTTTAAGATCTCCACCTTGCATGGCAGTTTTAAAATGACTCAAGGTCGTACTATCCTTAAAGCAGGCTTCCACCTGATGTTCAGTACTTTCAAATAGGTCATGCTTGATCACAAATAAAAATTTTCCAATCACTGGTTTAAGCGCGCTGAGATAAATATTTTTTTCATTCAGGGTATATCTTTTATTTCTGGTATTAATAAATTCTGAATTCCAGCCTTGGGACTCTAGAAAATGATCCATTTCAGCGAAGATGAGATCAGTGACTTGTTCCTCAATGCGTTCTGCGAGTTCCTTTAGTTCATGACTGAGCACGATCAGGTTATTTTCCAGCTTTGAGCGCTGGGATTTTTCTTCATCATGCTGCTTGGATTGGGCCAAAATGGCTTGGAAGCGTTGTTCAGGCGTCATGATTTTACTCACTTGATATACAGCCTTGATCACTTAATCATGTGACTGAAAAGCTTTAATTGCAAGCAGGAAAAGAGGGGGAATATTTGGGAAGATTTTAAAGTAAAATATATACTTTTACTGACATAAATTATTGTTTTTAAATTTAATAATTATTATTAAAATATTTTTTTATTTGGTTTTAAACTAGAATCGTTACATATTTTGTAGCGATTCAATTCAGTTAATGATCATTACTCGTTTTACTCAATATCACCCATTAAAAGATAAAACTTATATAAGGTGGTTAATAAGAATATTGATAACCCGAATCGCGGATAAAAAATTGACTTGAAAAATAAGAGGACTAGAGCCATCAGTTGAGTTACCACACAAAACTTAAAACTCTAGTCCCGATGTTTAATAGTACCGAATTATTTTGCGTAATTGAT
>NZ_VOZF01000029.1:0-38065 GCF_013419905.1 Acinetobacter sp. YH12046 | reverse complement strand
GCCTATTTAAGTGATGTGCTGAAAAGGTTGCCGACACATAAAGTGACTCAGATTGAAGAATTGCTACCACACCGCTGGAAACCTAAATCGAATTAAAAAATAGGCATGGGGTTCAGCGGACGCTTACAATTAGACCGACATGCTCGAACATCATCCGGTAACTATCTGCTTTCTTATCCAGAGCCAAAGGATAAGCCCGGGATGAAGATGGCATCCGGTATAGATACAGGTCACGGCCAAGAAAATGTGCCTGTGTTGGCTCACCTATACCGGGTTTCAACGTACCTTCAGGCATAGAGAGCATCAAAGTATCTGTGGCCTTGTCGCCTGTAGTCATGATGTGGTTGCAGTCCGATATTTTCCCTAATAGATCCTGCAAATTGGTTGGCACTACAATTTCTAGAAATTTATCGGAAGCATTTCCCTTCAGGCGTCGGATCTGATAAGCACTGTCAAAAATCGCAATCCCCGTTTCAGTTAGAAACTCACGGATTAGATGTTCCTGAAATTTTTTATTAGGTAAGTCCAAAAAGTAATCTTTATTTTTAAAGAAAATTAACCCAAATATCCGCCACATATCATTTTGGTAATTCGGATAATAAAAATTCATTTTCCAGCGCGTTGCAGGTGGCGGAAAACTGCCCAACATCAATAATTTGGCATTGGGCGGTAAAAATGGCGGTAATGGATGGGTTTCAATATCCGACATAAACTGTTCCAGATTCAGGTATTTCAGTTATTTTAGAATGCCTGACGGATCTTGCTAGCGACTTCTTGTCCCCAAAGTGTATAAACTTCCTTACTTGGATGAAAACCATCTTTGGCCATTTGTAAATTCATGGCCCGATATTTTTCAATATCGTATTCAATCCATTGCATGTTGATCTGCTTGTTCACAAATTTTTCCAGTTGTTGGTTCATGTGTTTGGCATATTGACCAAATAACCAGGCCAAAGGATTCGGTAAAGCTGGGAACATGTTCATTGGAGGGACACCGGCTGCAATGACCAGTTTTGGATTAAACTTTTGCTGGATTTTGCCATAAAACTGTTCCTGCTTCTTGATCCAGACATCGGCAGGCATGAGCTTAGTCACATCATTCACGCCGACTGAAGTCACGACCACATCATAGGATTTAGCTTCAATCTGGTCTAAAGTACGAATGACCTTTGAGGTGGTATCGCCCGTTTTTGCCTGTAACTTCCATTCAATTTCAAAGTCATTTTTTAGCTCATTCAGAATCGCGCCAAGTAAGGCATCATTCTGATGATCTACCCCGACCCCTGCTGCTGCTGAATCACCCACAATCAGTAATGAAAGTTTTTTGCCTGTTCCTGTTTGACCTTCACGTGCACCCTCTGGTTCTGGAAGTTTTATCGTATTTTTTTTGACACGGTTACCCTGAATTACGAGCGTGGGAATTAAGGCGATAGTGGCAGCTTTGAGCAACATAATGGACTAATTTATATAAAGATATGATTAATTTTACTGCAATTTATGGATTACGAGTAATACCTCAGCAGTCATTTTTAATGAATATTCACGTAACTTTAACTAGCAAAATAAAAAAATCCCGGCGTTTAACGGGATTTTTTTAATGTGGCTGATATATCAAACTTTATGATCATTCCAGCGGTTCATGCGCTTGAACGTCCCAATATCATTAAAGCGTACACCCACTTCTTTCATGACTTTATGCGCCGTTTTAGAGGTCAACTGACGTATATAAAAGGGTTCTTTGACCACAAAATGATGGATCGCATGAGTTGAACCGAAATTACAGCAAAATAACTGGAATGGCACCATCCACCATGGATTCAGTACCTGAGTCTGCTTGATGACATCGCGTGGATCAATATCACCATAATAATGCATATTGGAGCTAACGAATTGCAGGCTAAAAGAACGGATAAAATTCGGAATGATCCAAATTACTGCCAAGAAATTCACGAGCGGCATAGCTTCGATGATACTTTCCGACCAAAGCATTTCATAACCAAAGATTGGTGCAACGGCATTACCTACATGAAAGACTACAAATAAATAGCACAGACCATAATAAATCAAGCTTAATGGCAAGAAGCCTAATAGCTGAGAAATCATGGCAACTTTACGTTCTTTTTCAGGCTGTTTTTCCATAAAAAGATGAATCATTTTAAACATCTGAAAAGGACGCAAATACACTGACATCAACTGGTCACTGATCACTAGAATGCGGCGAACCCCCCATGGCATACCATTACTGATGCCACGTTCTTCAAGATCATATTCAGTGCCTGAATATTTATGATGATGCAAATGCATGCGTCGGCGAGCCCATGGGCTAATTGTATTTGGACGAGCCAGCCACACTAAAGCCAACATTAAATGATGTGCCCAAGGTGTTTTTTTGAAATACATATAATGAATCAGGTCATGTTCTAATTCATGTGTCAGTGAAGCAAAAATTGCAATTAGGGGAATGGTGAACCACGCAGAAAGATAACCATATCCATATGCCAATGCGCATGCGATCATCCCCGTCCAGGCAAAACCTAAAATACTCGCACCAATGAAATTCTGATGTTTAAGTATAGGATAACGGGTACGTATTTCTTCCCCGGCCTGTGTAACGATATTTCTGACCTTAGAGATTCGCTGTTGGTCAGTCATATCCGAAGATGTAGACATATGGACAACCTTTGATTTCTGAACAGTTGTACATTAAAGGAATTTATAAAAAAGAGAAGTTATCTTTCCACTTTCGCAGCGAGTATGTCCAAGTTTTGGGCAGTTTTAGTAATTTTTTCAAGATCAAGAATAAAGCAGAAAAATAAGGAGTATTTTCTATAAAACTTGTCGTCTAAAAATTCTCTTCTTAAAAATTTAATTATTTCTATTTTGATAGAATATTTATTTTTATATAGAAATAAAATTTATTCATCATCAAAGTCTTAGCTATTTAGAGAAGTTCAACTAACCTTATTCATCATATCTTTTACCTTTAAAGCCATTAATAAACTTATCTCATCTAATTTTTTTAATTCTAGAAAGTAAAAAAGCCCCTAATGGAGCTTTTTTTAATTGAAGTTTTAACCTAATTTATTGACTAATTTTAGCGGTAATATTTTCATTGCTAAACCAAGTGGCAACCAAGGCCATTTCGGTACATAGGCTTTGACTGGCGCTTTCTCAATTTCTTCTGCCAATAAACGTGAACCCGTTTTCTCATCCACTTCAAATGGTAATTTTTTCGCGCCTTCATTAATTTCAGTACGAATATAGCCTGGGAAAATGGTCGTGACTTTAATTGGTGTATCAATTAGCTCAGCACGAATGCCTTCAGCCAGATGTGCAACCCCAGCCTTACTTGCGCCATAAGCAGTCAAGTGTTTTGGCATACCACGCATTGCGCTCATCGATGAAATCATCACCAGATGACCGGAGTTTTGTGCGCGGAAAATTTCCACTGCAGCTTCACATTGTGCCAATGCAGAAATAAAGTTGGTTTCAACAGTAGCTTTATTGATCGCAAAATTACCTTTACCAATCCGGCGGCCTTCACCTACACCAGCATTGACAATAATCCGGTCAATGGTGCCAAAGTCTTCTTTAAAGGCACGGAAAACTTCAAAAACCTGATCATAATTGGTCACATCCAGTGTTTTGGCAATGACTTTAATATCATATTGGCTCTCGAGTTCCTGCTTCAAAGTTTCCAGACGTTCCAGACGACGTGCACAAATCGCCAGGTTATACCCTTTTTTTGCAAATTCACGTGCCATACCGGCACCAATCCCTGAACTTGCACCAGTAATTAAAATCGTTTTAGCCATATTTTTACCCTATCCCTTTATTTTATAAGGTGTTTTATCTTCAATAATTTTTAAATCCAGGTTAGCAGGTCTGGACGCTGTGCTTTAATAAAATGATGTTCATTCAAACTGAGTAGCTGGGGTTCATTTCCGACCAGACGCAATGTAGTAATGCTGGTATTGGTAATTGCCCAGTTTAAAGCGAAAGTTTTCTCCGGACTCAGACCCAGGATTTTGCCTACCGCCACAGAGATGACGCCACCCGAGGTATACACGATTGCATAGCGCGGTTTAGTTTGCGCAAGCTGATCACATAAGTTCTGCAAACCGGTTTCTACGCGGCTTTTAAAATTTGGCCAGGATTCATCATATTCATGGTGATAATCATCACAGGTCCAGCGAGCAATCGCTCCACTAAAGATCTTGCTCAGATAATCCCGTGGATTGGCATGTTCTGAGACATCCTGCTTCAGCAGTTCAGGCTGATTAAAACGCGGTTCATAACGGGCAAAGACCTGCTGATGATTAAACTCATTCCAGGCACTATCGGTCAAAATCTCGCTTTCAGGAAAACATTCATCTAAAGATAACTGTGCCGTCTGTTGATGACGTTGCATAGAACCAGCCACTACATACGGTGCTTCTTTCAGAATTTCATCAAAATAACGACCGAGCAATTTTGCCTGTAGTTCCCCATTTGGCGAAAGCTGATCATAACTGGCTGCCCCGAAAGATGCCTGTCCATGCCGGATCAAGTAAATGGTGGTCATTTTGGCATTAACTCTTTAAATTTCAGGATATATTTTTGTGCAATGTCATTGGCTTCAAGCTTTTGTAGACCAATCAGTTTTAAGGCACGAATATGCAAGGCATGAATGACTACCCAAAAATCCTTAAAGGCTGGATTGTTGGTTTGTTTGTGGTAATAACGATAATAGATCTGCTGAGCAATTACCGAGAGACGGAAAATCCCAAACACTTCATAGAATGTCCAGTTTTCCGGTTGCAGACCGGTTTTCTCCAGATAGTAATCCACCACTTCTTTACGGGTAAACATACCTTTTAAATTGGTGGGCTGACGACGTGTTGCTTTAAAAATGGCATTGTCCGTATCTTCTACCCAATAAGCCAAGGCAGAACCCAAGTCCATCAGCGGATCACCCAGGGTGGCCATTTCCCAGTCCAGCACCCCAATAACTTCAGTTGGATTTTCTGGATCCAAAATGACATTATCAAAACGCCAGTCATTGTGAATGACACAGGTTTTGGAATCAGATGGAATATTATCTTTCAGCCAGTTACGCACGTATTTAAAAGATGGAACATTTAATGTTTTGGCTTTTTCGTAACGTGCATCCCAGCCTTCGACCTGACGACGGCAATAGCCTTCACCTTTGCCTAACTTTTCCAGTTCTGTACCAGTGTAAGGAACTTGGTGTAGTTCGATCAGCTTATCAATCACATTAATACATAGAGTCTGGATATCTGGTTCAGTCAGTTGTAATTCAGGCGGCAGCTTGGCACGCGGAATAATACCTTCAATGCGTTTCATCACATAAAAATCACAGCCAATGACTGATTCATCCTGACAAAGTGCCACCATTTCAGGTACGACTGGATAGTGTTCAGCCAAAGCTTTTTGTACATGATATTCACGTGCCATGTCATGCGCAGATTTAGCTTTAGTCCCTTGAGGCGGACGACGTAGAATCAAATCGGCATTGGCATATTGCAAACGATAAGTCCAGTTTGAAGCTCCACCGGAATATTGAGTAAGCTCTAAAGGACCTTCTACATTTACTCCTTGTTGATTTAACCAATCTGTGATGGCCTGTACATCCAGTTCCTCACCTTCACGAACTGATCCACCTACATCAATGACCGCCATAATTTTTCCTTAAAATCTTCTAATACGTTTCAATGTTCTGTATATAAAGCCAGCTTATTTTTTACGAGGTGTGCTATAACCACGTTTTGCCAGTTCCAGCTTGGCAATCATACCTTTATGCACTTCATCCGGACCATCAGCCAGACGTAAGGCACGGGCTTGGGCAAAGAATCCGGTCAGCGGTGTATCACGAGAAACACCCGCACCACCGTGGATCTGAATCGCCATATCCACAACTTTTTCCAGTACACTTGGCGCGACCACTTTAATTGCAGAAATTTCAGTCAGTGCTGCCATATTCCCTAAAGTATCCATTTTATAGGCAGCATACAAGGTTAATAATCGAGCCTGATCAATGGCAACGCGAGCTTCAGCCACACGTTCCAGGTTACCACCCAGTTTTAAAATCTCTTTACCAAATGCGGTACGGCTCATACCCCGGTCAATCATAAGTTCTAATGATTTTTCAGCAGCACCGATGCAACGCATACAATGGTGAATACGGCCTGGCCCTAAACGACCTTGGGCAATTTCAAAGCCTTGACCTGCCCCCCCAATAAAATTCGAAACTGGAACACGAACATTATCAAAGCTGACTTCGCCGTGGCCATGTGGCGCATCATAATCACCAAAGACTGGAAGCATCCGTTCGATTTTTACGCCTGCAGTATCGACTGGAACTAAAACCATGGAATGCTGATGATGACGGTCTTTGGATTCATCTGGCGTATGTGCCATAAAGATGATGATTTTGGCATTTGGATCACCCAAACCCGAAGACCACCATTTACGACCATTCAAAACAATTTCATCACCTTCAACTACCGCCGTCGCCTGCATATTGGTAGCATCACTTGAAGCCACTGCAGGCTCAGTCATACAGAACACTGAACGGATTTTCCCTTCCAGTAGTGGCATTAACCATTGCTGTTTTTGTTCTTCAGAACCATAGCGCCACAATACTTCCATATTGCCGCTATCTGGTGCATTACAGTTAAAGACGGTAGGTGCAATTAAGCTTCGTCCAGAAAGTTCAGCGATATGCGCATATTCCTGAACGGATAATCCCTGACCTAATTCTGGACAAGGCAAAAACATATTCCAGAGACCTGCCGCTTTGGCTTTATCTTTCAATGTTTCAAGTTCTGCCGGCCATTGCCATTTGGTCCAGTCACCGCCTTGATTCAGTTCATGCACCTGATGCCAGAAATCAGCCTCGACAGGTTCAATTTCATCAGTAATAAACTTTTTTGTTCTATTTAAATAATCCTGTGCACGTGCTGACAGCTCAAACATTGCTTTATCCCTCTGAATATTCTAATTCATACGCTTTACAACACCTTAACCCAAAACTTATTATGAATAAAATGATTTAATTCCATATAGTAGTATGCATAGTATTCATTCAAAAACCGTGATGGATCTACGAAATTTTCATCGTATTGATATTAATCTTTATCCACTTTTTATTGCCATTTACGAACAAAACAGTATTTCTAAAGCTGCGCAAATTCTATCGATAAGCCAGTCAGCGGCCAGTCATGCTTTACAACGTTTAAGACAGCATTTACAAGATGATTTATTTGTGCGAACCGGTAGTAAGATGCAACCTACGCCGTTTGCGGATCAGATCTATCCTGAAATTAAAAATGCACTTTTTACGATTCAGAATATTTCGATGCAGCATCAGCAATTCAGACCGGAATCGATTCATAGCTTAAAAATTGCTGTACATGACGAAATTGAACCCATGATCTTTCCTAAACTGGTTCAACATTTCCAAAAAATTAACCTGGATCTTCAACTGAGTAGTATGAAACTCGACCGTAAAAATATTGCTGCAGATCTCGCCTCTCAACAGGTCGATTTTGTTATTGATCTGGAGCAAAGTATTAGTGAAAAAATTCAGTTTGAACGACTGGTACAGGATGAATTCGTGGTCTGTACACAACGAACAGAAATGAATGAACAGATTTATCTGGCCTCACCTCATATTGGTGTTTCCTCACGCCGTACGGGAGTTTTAGTTGAAGATATATATTTAAGTCGAAAACATTATTCCCGACAGATTTTTTTACGTTGTCAGCACTATTCCACAGCCCTGCAAATTCTGGAACAGCAAAAGACTGCCATGCTGACAATTCCTAAAAATGTTTTGACTCATCTACAGTTAGCAAACTGTCTGAATATTTTTGACGTTCCTGTACAACTGCCGAAAATTAATATGGGGATGTATTGGCATAAAGATTTGCAGGAGAATAAAAGACATCAATTTTTGAGAAATGAAATTTATAAAATTTTTGCTTAGGCTATTTATGAGATAATTTAAACTTGCTTAGGCTATTTTTATTATCAGGTTTTAGGATTGAGATTGGCCTAATTTGATAGTGCTTAGGCTATTTTATCGGTACAAAACTAAACACTGATTGATGGCTTTTTAAGCCCTATGCGGAGTGGCTTTGATCTAAAATGGCTCAACTTTTAGCTGTGTTTATGCGGCTGTTTTTGCTGATTTGGATCTTGCCCTTGTTACATCTCTCCACCACCTGGCAAATTGTGCTGGGCTTCGTACTTCTGTGTTTTTCTTATTATTTGCTGCATAAAATTACGGTGTATTTAAAGGACCTATTTCGCCCCTTTAAGAAAGGTAAGAAATATTGGTGCCGGGTAAGTGCGGTCAGTGATGGTGACACCCTCACCTGCTACCGTTTTAATATCCGTCGCTCTGAGACCAAATTACGTTTTGCCTATGTCGATGCACCTGAATCTTCACAGGCCTATGGTAAGGAATCACTACGCCTGGTTCAAAGTATGGTTAAAAATAAAATGATTCGGGTACAAATTACGGATATTGACCGTTATGGTCGCTGTGTCGGTGTGGTCTATCGTTATCGCAAGAATATCAATGAAGAGATTGTGAAACGTGGTGCGGCATGGGTTTATGAGGAATATATCCGGGATAAAAACCATTTACGCTATATGATGGAACTACAGAATAAAGCCAAAAAGCAGAAAAAAGGGTTATGGAAAAACAGCCGCCCTGTCCGTCCAAGTGTTTATCGTAAACAGATCAAAGCCTCATCTTGATATTTTAAAAATCAAAAATTTAGCCTATAAAAAGGGATTTGTACTAACAAATCCCTTTTCTTTGTTCATTTAATATACCTAATAGGCCAAATGCACCAGAAAGCGGAATGCCCCTGCAATAAGTGCTAGTGTCAAAAAACCTGCAAGCCATAAGCCGACAAACCATACTATCTGTTTGCGTGTCATAACTGCTCCTTAATGATAACCATCATCTCCAACACGTACCTTGTGTCGGAATACCCAATAGGACATACAGGTATAAATCACGATAATCGGAATCAGAATCAAGGCACCAATCAAGGCAAATAACTGACTATTTTCATGTGCCGCTGCCTGCCAGATCGTGACTGATGGCGGAATAATATATGGCCACAGACTAATCAGAAAACCGGTATATGCCAGGAATACCAGCACCAGCATATAGGAAAATGGACCTAGTTCACTGCGTCTTTTACAGGCGCGTAAGGCCAGCCAGGTAAACAATATGACCAAGATCGGTACGGGCATAAAGTAGGTAAATTGTGGCTGGCTGAACCAACGCTCCGCAATTTGCGGATGGGTCAACGGCGTATAAACACTAACAGCGCCTAAAATAATCAGTAAGGCTATAATCAGCTTCGGCATCAGTTTAAACATACGATCCTGTAAATCATCACCGGTTTTATAAATGAGCCATCCACAGCCTAATGCTGCATATAGCACCACGACACTGACTCCGGTAAAGATACTGAAGGGGCTAAGCCAGTCCAGACCACCGCCCACATAGACACCATTTCGTGTTTCAATTCCCTGAATATATGCACCCAGGATCATCCCTTGCAAGAAACTGGTAACGATCGATCCCCCAATAAAGGCTTTATCCCACCAGTGTTTGCTTTTATTCGCCTTAAAACGGAACTCAAAAGCAACACCACGAAAAATCAAGGCGATCACCATCAGGATAATGGGCATATATAGCGCTGAGAGTACCGTCGAATAAGCCAATGGAAAGGCAGCAAATAATCCGGCGCCCCCTAGAACCATCCAGGTTTCATTACCATCCCAGACTGGAGCGACCGTATTCATCATGACATCTCGTTCATCCTGATGCGGGAAGAATGGAAATAGGATGCCAATGCCCAGATCGAAACCATCGAGAATGGTATAGACCAGTACACCCAGGCCAATAATCGCAATCCAAATTAATGATAAATCAATC
The DNA here is from genome assembly GCF_013419905.1 of Acinetobacter sp. YH12046. NCBI lineage: Bacteria > Pseudomonadati > Pseudomonadota > Gammaproteobacteria > Moraxellales > Moraxellaceae > Acinetobacter > Acinetobacter sp. YH12046. The sequence goes on along the minus strand of NZ_VOZF01000029.1, from coordinate 28,098 downwards.
ATTTTTTATCCTCCTGATCCGGATGTTCAGGAACTTCTTCAATACGTTCGCGAATACTGCTCAATGGTCGACGAGACGCTTGAACCACATCGCTATCCGATTCATGGTGTGGTCTGGAATGAATAAATTCTGGACCTCTATGCATAAGGCGCAACATGTAGAAAATTCCCACGCCAAAAACGACGCAGTACACCACCACAAAGATAATCAGAGTCAAACCGACCTGTTCAGCGGACACTGGTGATAATGCATCTTTGGTCCGCATAATGCCGTAGACAACCCAAGGCTGACGGCCGACTTCTGTGGTAAACCATCCTGCCAGCATGGCAAGAAATCCGGATGGACCCATGATGAGTGCAAAACGATGCAGTCCACGTGACTCATAAAAACGTCCTCGGGTGCGTGACCATAGCCCCCATAATGCAAGCAAGAGCATCAACATACCCATCCCGACCATAATCCGGAAACTCCAGAACACGACCAGTGAATTGGGTCGATCTTCAGGCGCAAAATCTTTAAGTCCCGTGACTTTTCCATCCATAGAATGCGTCAGAATCAGGCTACCCAATTTAGGAATGCCAATAGCATATTTGGTTTCTTCCGCTTGCATGTCTGGAATCCCAAACAGGTATAAAGGCATTCCTTCATCATGATTGGTTTCCCAATGGCCTTCCATCGCGGCCAGTTTGGCTGGCTGATGTTCAAGCGTATTCAGACCATGCATATCCCCCACAAAAATCTGTAAAGGTGCAAGTGCCAGAATCAGCCACATGGCCATGGAAAATGAAGTTTTGACTAAAGGATCGCGACGGCCCTTGATCAGATGCCATGCCGCTGTTGAGGCTACAAGTAAGGCGGAGACCAGAAAGGCGGCCATTGCCATATGAGCCAAACGATAAGGAAAAGACGGGTTAAATACGATCGCTACCCAGTCTTGCGGGACGATCAGGCCATTTTCAATCGCAAAACCTTGAGGGGTCTGCATCCAGCTATTGGAAGATAAAATCCAGAACATGGAAATACAGGTGCCGACTGCGACCATTAAAGTGGAGAAAAAGTGTGCTCGTGGGCCAACCCGATCCCAGCCAAAGAGCATGATGCCCAGGAATCCGGCTTCTAAAAAGAACGCAGTTAAAACTTCATAAGCCAGCAAGGGCCCCGTCACACTTCCAGCGACCCGGGAAAACTCACTCCAGTTGGTTCCGAACTGATAGCTCATTACCACACCGGATACGACGCCCATACCAAATGCGACGGCGAAAATTTTGACCCAAAACTTGAACAGATCCTGAAAAATCGGATTTTTAGTCTTTAACCAGCGCCATTCCAGAATAGCCAAAAAACTTGCTAATCCGATTGAAATTGCAGGAAAGATAATATGAAAAGATACAGTAAAGGCGAACTGTATTCGTGCTAACTCTAATGCAGTTAAACCCAGAGTCATAAACTTCACCTATGCAGTGTTATTTGGCATATCTGCCCTTCAGTTATTAAGTGATGGATTTTTCTAGTGCTTAGGTAGCTTAGGCTGAATCATTCTTAAAAGTATGTAGTCTTTTGTTGATTGTTTTTTAATCAGGTTAAAGACTTGTAATAACTTAGTCAAAAAGACGTTAACCATGCAAAAATTTTCAAAATTTCCCTCTTGTCTAATTGAATAAAGAGGCGTAAATTAGGCACAATTTAGTTAGCCAGGTTAACTATATGTTTCAATCCTCTTCCAGATTTCGTTCACTGTTGCTGCGTTGCGCACGACTCATGAGTGATGAAATCAATACGATTTTATTATCCTCCCAACTTAATTATTCCTTATGGCAAGTGCTCTATACCATTCAATCCCAACAGCAATGCACGCTGGTTGATATTTCAAGCTATTTAAATGTTTCAAAACCAAGCATAACCAAACGTATCCAGCATTTAAGTGAACTCGACTTAATCTGCCAGATCGAAACCGAAGATAAACGTCAGAAATTATTTAAACTCAGCAAGCAAGGGGTTAAAACCTTTAACCTGTGTTCCAAACAGATTGATGCTTTTGAAGATCACTTACTGCAACAGATTGATGCAGATGATCTGCAAAGCAGTAAAAACACTTTGGTACAGCTGATTCAGCAATTACATCCTTCATCTCAGGAAACACCACAATGAGCCAAGATCAAGCCCGCTTATGGACCTCTAATTTCGTCCTGGTCAGTCTGGTTAATTTCCAGCTCGTTCTGGTGTTTTACCTGCTGGTGATTGTGATTGTCGGTTTCTCGGTCGCTGAACTGGGAGCATCGACTGCACAAGCCGGTCTGGTATCCGGTCTGTTTATTGTCGGAACACTAATTGGACGCTTATTTATTGGGAAATTGCTGAATCGTCTAGGACTAAAAAATACCCTGGTGATTGGCCTGACTGGCTTTTTGCTATTTTCCGGACTTTATATGATTCCGGCCAAACTAGAAGTGTTATTGGGTATTCGTCTGATACACGGCTTTATGATGGGTATGGCATCTACCGTACTCGGCACAGTAATTGCGCAAACCATTCCAGCAACACGACGTGGTGAAGGTATTGGTTATTTCAGTATGAGCAGTACGCTTGGTACAGCGATTGGTCCTTTTGTCGGGATCTGGCTGATGACGAATTTTAATTATCAGGTGATTTTTATCTTTACTACTATTGTTGCGCTCAGCTGCCTGATTTGCGGTCTGTTTATCCAGCCGCCGCGCCTTAAAGCGAGTGGTACATCGACTTCCTCTGTTCCACAATCTGCCAGTAAGCTCGCTCAGTATGTAGAGCCGAATGCCTTGCCGATTGCTATCATTGTCCTGCTGGTGGCTACCTGTTATTCAGGCGTATTGTCCTTTATCCACTTCTATGCCAAAGACATCAATCTGGTCGAAGCAGCCTCTTTCTTCTTCCTGATGTATGCTTTTGCCATTCTGCTGTCGCGTCCATTTACTGGCCCATTAATGGATCGTAAAGGTGAAAACATCATTATCTATCCTGCAATCGTGATTATGGCAGTAGGTATTCTAATGCTGAGTCAGGCACAAAACTCTGTGATGTTACTGGCGAGTGCCGCGTTATTAGGTTTTGGTTTTGGAAATATCCAGTCCGTGTGTCAAACTATTGCCGTGAAAAGTACCACCTTGCAACGGATGGGTCTGGCGACCTCGACTTTCTTTATTGCACTAGATGCCGGTCTTGGTTTCGGACCTTATTTCCTCGGTATGCTGCTGGATCAGGTGGGTTATCGTCAGCTTTATTTGTTTTCCGCAGTGCTTACCTTTAGTTGTCTGATCTGGTATTACCTGCTGCATGGCCGCAAGGTTAAATCGACCTCAGTCAAAGCATAAACCAGCTGATTCAAAAATTTTTAAACGGGCATTTAGCTCGTTTTTTATATCTCAATCTTTTAAATGACACTTATTTTATCATTATAAAATATATAGTTTACATAATGTTAAATATATATTACATTTTGAATGATGTTGGAGTAAAGACATGTTAAAGAATGACATCATCGTGTTCCGTGCTAAAAAACGTTGGACACAACAACAGCTTGCTGATGCAGTGGCAGTCAGCCGCCAAACGATTGCCGCATTAGAAAAAGAGAAGTACAACCCTTCCTTGATTCTGGCATTCAAGTTAGCAAATGCACTTGAAACGACGATTGAGGAACTGTTTAGTTATGCCGAGGAAGTAACATGACACTATATTGGGTATTGATGGCTAGTATCTTAAGTATTGTGGTGGCTGTGATTTGCTGTGAAATATATAAAATACGCTTTGAATGCTCACAGGAAGCCAAAGACGAAAGAGGAACAATGATTTTATTAAAGCAGAAGTCATTATCCTATAACATTTTATTTTTGGGGATTAGTTCAGCCTTTTTGATCATCATCGGATTTGAAGGCTTCGGACTAAAATGGTTAGAACGTGAAGTTTTTATTTACTGGATTATGTTCACCGGCTTCCTGCAAAGCATCGCTTCAACCATTTATACGCATTATTTACGTAAAGACGTCTTTAGCTAATATGTATGCCAAGAGAGCTTTTCGAATCTCTCTTTTTGTCAAAATCTAGAAACGTCGACTAAAACGACGGCGATATTCTAAAGGTGTTAACCCTGTTTTCTTATAAAATAAACGCCGAAATGAACTTGGATCCTGATAGCCGACATTTTGCATAATCAGATCTATGGCCTGATCGGTTTCCTCAAGCCGTTTGCGTGCCGCTTCAATACGAATGGCTTGCAGATACTGATTCGGTGCAATATTTAGCGCCTGCTTAAAATGCCGGATTAAAGTACGAGTGGTGACATTAAAACGTTCTGCCAGCGCATTTAAAGTAAACTCTTCATGAAAATGCTGCTCTAACCAGTCCTGAACCTTTTGCACCAGTTCATCATGATGTGGTTGACCAATCTTCATTAAGAAATAAGACAATTGGCTATCGCGTCGATAATCAATCACAAAGGATTTGGCAGATTGCATGGCAACTTCAAAACCATAGAAACGTTCGATCAGATGCAAGCCTAGGTCAAACCAGGCCAAGCCTCCACCTGCACAGTAAATATTCTGATCCCGGCTAATCATCAGATCGGCATTGAGTTTGACCTGAGAATAACGTGCACGAAACATGTCCTGAAAGCCCCAATGCGTTGTCGCCACACGACCATCTAAAATACCAGCTTCTGCCAGAAAGAAATTCCCGGTGCAGTTTCCAGCGATTAAGGTGGATTGTGCATGAGCAGAAGTTAAAAACTGAATCAGGTCTGGATTTTCATCCAGTACCTCTTGTATAGGTGCGGCGATGGTCGGCACTACCAGAATATTTGCTGTTTGAATTTCTTGATATGAACAATGAGCTGGTAATTCCAGGCCGTTAATACAACGAATTGGTTGTCCATCTGGACTGGCGATCCTGACTTTAAACAGGCGTTGCACATTTTGCTGCTGAATCCGATTCCAGCTGACGCCAGCCATGGCGAATAAGTCGACGACACCTGTAATTGCTGAAGCCAAAGCACCATCAAAGCCTAAAATCACTACCTGTTGCATATTGTTCTATTTGTCGTTTTTCACCCGTTTCATGTCATTATTGACAATCCTCCTTGATAAATGCAACTGCTAGTCTTGATGCTATCTCAAGGATTACATATTCAGGACCGTACCGTGACTCAGCTGATTAATGATAAAAACCTCAATTTTCTGCTTTATGATGTCTTCAAACTTGAAGCTTTAACTGAACTGGAACGCTATCAGGACCATGACAAAAATACTTTTGATAGCATCCTAGAAACGGCAAAAGGCATCGCGACCGATTATTTTGCGCCGCATAATGCCAAGGCTGATCACCAAGAACCGAGCTTTGATGGCAAACAGGTGAAGACCATTGATGAAGTGAAAATAGCATGGCAACAATTTGCTGATGCTGGTCTACTCTGCGCCCAGCATGATTACGCAGACGGCGGCATGCAATTGCCGACTTTGGTGAATATGGCCTGTAATGCCTATTTCATGTCGGCAAATCCTTCGACTGTTGCCTACTCTTTTCTGACAGCCGCTGCAGCAAATCTGATTCAAGCCTTTGCCTCATCAAAACAAAAACAAATGTTCTTACCGCATATGCTTAGTGGCCGCTATGCCGGGACTATGGCGATGACCGAGCCAAATGTAGGTTCCTCTTTGGGAGATCTGACCACTAAAGCGATTCCTCAGTCAGATGGAAGCTACAAAATTAAAGGCCAGAAAATGTTTATTTCTGGTGGTGATCAGGACATTACTGAAAATATTGTGCATCTGGTTCTGGCTCGTATCCAAGATGCTCCGCAAGGGGTAAAAGGTATTTCCCTATTCATCGTGCCGAAATTCAAAACCAATACAGATGGAACTATAGGTGAATCCAATGATGTACAATTAGCTGGCCTTTTACATAAAATGGGTTATCGTGGCACCACATCAACAGTGCTAAGCTTTGGAGAAAATGACAATTGCTTAGGCTATTTAATTGGTGAAGCGGGACATGGTTTAAAATACATGTTCAAGATGATGAATGAAGCGCGCGTTGGTGTTGGCCTCGGTGCAGCCATGATCGGTTATCGTGGTTATCTGGAGTCTCTGGACTATGCCAAGAACCGTCCTCAAGGTCGTCTGGTTCACGAAAAGACACCTGATGCCAAGCCCGTGAATATCATTGAGCATACTGATGTCAAACGCATGTTATTGGCACAAAAATCTTATGTTGAAGGTGCTTTAGCGCTGTGCTTATTTGCAGCTCGTTTAATTGATGAACATCAGGCTGCACAAGATGAAGAGAGTGCCATTTTGCTGGATCTCATTACACCAGTGGTCAAGTCCTTCCCTTCTGCCTATGGTCCTAAAGCCAATGATCTGGCGATCCAGGTCTTGGGTGGTGCGGGCTATACGCGTGAATATCCGGTTGAGCAATGCTATCGGGATAACCGTCTTAATCCGATTCATGAAGGCACTTATGGGATTCAGTCTCTGGATCTACTAGGTCGTAAACTCTGGCAGCACAATGGCAAAGGCCTGACCCTGCTCATGCAACGCATCCAGAAAACCTTGTCTGAGATTCAGGATAGCAAGTTAACAGAACTGGCAGATGTCTATAAACAGCATCTTGTCACTGTGCAAAAAACCACACAGGTTTTAGGTCAGGCTCTGCATCAAGGCAAAGTTAGTGAAACTTTGGCCAATTCTGGCCTATATCTGGATATGATGGGCAAAACTATTATTGCGTGGCTGTGGCTGGAAATGGCCAATCAGGCTCAACTTAAATTTGGCACATCTTCTCAACAGGAAGATCAAGCCTTTCTGGCGGGTAAAATTCAGGCAGCTCAATATTTTATTCATTGGGAACTGCCTGAAATTGAACATCAGGCTAAGTTACTGATGAACTTCGATGACACCTGTTTGAAGATGCAAAGTGACTGGTTCTAAATAAAAATCAATAAAAAATGCGCCTCGAATGGCGCATTTTTATTTGTTTACATCATCAAGCCGCAGTGTCTTTTAGACCAAATTTCTTAAGCAGCTTGGCACGTTTCGAAGGCAGAATATTCGCTTTAGCCAGATCGCCTTGATAATGTTGATACACACGTTGATCCATCATCTTGTACCACAATGGTGGAATCAGTGCCGGTATCAGCATGGTGGCATAACCACTTGGTAATTCTGGTGCTTCATCAAAATGTCGCAATGCCTGAAATGGTCGGCTTGGATAGGCATGATGATCCGAATGGCGTTGTAACTGGTACAGGAACAGGTTGGTCACAATGTTGTTATTGTTCCAGCTATGTTCGGGCAAGGTTCGCTCATAGGTACCATCTGCTTTTTGCCCGCGTTTCAATCCATAGTGTTCGATATAATTCACGATCTCAAACAGGCTGATGCCGTAAAAGGCTTGGGTCAGCGTATAAGGAATGATTTTCTTGCCATACGTTTTCAGCATTAAGGCATGGTAACCTGCGCTCATCGCCCAGCCATGAAATAACTCATTTTCCAGACTAAAAAATTTTAAGCCTTTACGTTCCAAACGTCTTTTTTCTATCTGAATTGCTGATTTCAAGCCACCCAATACAGTACGTGGCCAGAAACGGTAAAAGGATTCTCCCATTTTCGAAGATGCCGGGTCTTCTGGCGTCGCCACCCGTTTATGATGTCCATAAGGATGCTCAATCCGGAAATGATTATAGGCCAGTGGCATCAGGCTGGCATGTGACCAGTAGTGATCTTTTTTCTGAGGGCGATGGCTCAGCTCATGTGCAGTATTCACGCCGATTCCATTAATCGCCCCCATAGAAACGCCAAGTAGAACCTGATCGACCAGAGAAACATTAGGACGGGATACGACATAGCCTGCAAAAGCATTGGCAGCCATTTGCAAAGGAATAAACACCTTCACGATCCGGTCATAATAAGGATCTTTGACCAATGCCTGAATCTGCTCATCATTTGGATTATTGGCATCATCACCAATTAAAGCATCTAATGTTGGGATAATCACATGTAATAATAAAGGCCCACCCATCGCAAAGACTTTTTTAGTGGCTTTGGGGCCAAAATGATAGCCAGCCAGAACTCCCATACCGATCACAGGCAAACCGGGACTCAGCAGCCAGCCAAAACGTTTTTTATCCAGTTGTAAACCTTTCAGTGCTGACGCATCCTGCGTGAACTGAGCTTTGCTAATTTGTGCAGGGGCATTCATTGCGACCCTCCTTTTTATGTTACTCTGCACATATAGTTGAATATTTCAGCATTAGCGAACAGTATTAAACGTCCAGAAAAACTATGTCAGCGTCTTTGGCGCAATAGGCCAAGTCTTGGCCTTAAATCACAAGACTGGGCTATTTAAATTTAATTAAATGAATTAAAACAAAAGAATAGAGTCAAGCATGGATGCTTTAAGTAAAATTTTTGATGATATTCATCTGGAAAAATCCGAATATCTCTACCTCAATGTGTTTCATCCAGGCGGGTTTGATTATCAGTATGAACCTTCCATGCTGGCTTATGTATTATTACAGGGTCAAGCGCAATTAATATTCAAAGATGGCGATCTGCTTGAGCTGCAACAAGGCGATCTGGTGTTATTGCCTGCTGGTTCTGCCCATCGGATTTCTAGTCCCGGTAATGCGGATTTTTCTGAACATCATTCGATCAATTCTTATTTTCAGACTCATGCACAGCAATGTGTGGATCTCAATATCACCCATTCAGCAGAACGCAGTTTTATCCTGGCGATTCGTTCCAATCTGGATATCCAGATGGCGAAACCGCTACTGAGTGCTTTACCTAAATTTCTGCACATTCAGCATATTCTGGGAGATACAGCACCAGAGTGGTTACAGGTTGGTTTGCAATTTCTGGCGCTGGAAACCCAGCAACTTCGTCCGGGACGGGACAAGATTCTGGATCATCTGGTCAGTATTTTACTGATTGAATGCGTGCGAGATTATATTTTGAATCTGGAAAATGCTTCGAGCTGGCTGAATGCTCTTTCGCATCCTGAACTATCTAATGCCTTGGCAGCAATTCATGGCAAACCAGAACAGCCTTGGACCGTAGAAAGCCTGGCTGAACAATGCCATATGTCGCGTTCCAAATTTGCCCAGCTGTTTACCCAGATTGTTGGTGAGCCACCATTGGCTTATCTGCAACAGCATCGACTTCGCCTGGCAGCACAATATCTCAGAAATAGCGGATTTAGCATTCAGCAGATCGCCTATCTGGTGGGCTATTCTTCGGAAACGGCGTTTAGTCAAAGCTTTAAAAAACAGTTTGAACAAACCCCGACCCGATACCGTATTGCCTGTCAAAAAAGCAAGACGCCTTTATTGGACTAAGGCTAGTACCGCTTTGACAGGATCTTCACTGTTGCCGGAAAGCAGCTGCTTGTGCATGGTGAGATGCTGCATCACCTGAATTTGAGCTGCTTCAATATCCATCAATTTTTCAATTTCAGCAGCCAGGTTTTCAGGCGTTGCTTCTGACTGGATTAATTCTTGAATGACTTTTTTACCAGCAATGATATTTGGCAATGAGAAATAAGGAATTTTGACCAGCAATTTGGCAATCTGATAGGTCAGCCAGTGCAATTTATAAAAGGTCACCATTGGACGATGCAATAACATGGCTTCCAGTGTCGCAGTGCCTGAAGCTAAGGCAATAATATTGGAAGCATTCATGACTTGGCGGCCAATTTTTGACTCGCTACTGGTATTTTCCATCAGGCGGATATGCGCTTTTAAACTGTCCGGATATTGTGCCAGCAAGTTTTCAATCTGCTGTTTGCGCATCTCATCAATGGCGGGAATCAGAAACGTATAATCCGGGTATTTCTGATGCAGAATTTTGGCTGCATCCAGTACCAATGGTCCTAAACGTTCAATTTCCCCACGGCGGCTCCCTGGCAGCAGTGCAATATATTTTTGTGCAGGATCTAAACCCAGTTCTGCCTGTGCTTCAGCCAGATCATTGTTGAGGGGTAACTGGCTTGCCAATGGATGACCGACAAAGGCAGCCGGAACATCCCATTTCTTGAAAAATGCTTTTTCAAATGGAAAGAGACACAGCACCAGGTCAATACTGGCCTTGATACCATGTACCCGGCCTTGACGCCATGCCCAGACCGAAGGACTGACATATTGCACGGTCTTAATCGGTAACTGTTTTTGCTTCAGGGTTTTGGAAAGACGCAAATTAAAATCAGGCGCATCAATACCGATAAACACATCGACTGGATCTTTCGTCCAGGTCTCGACCAGACCATCACGAACCGCAAACAGTTTTTTAATATCTTTCAGGACTTCAACAATGCCCATGACCGAGAGAATATCCATTGGATAGTAGCTCTTGAAGCCTTCAGCCAGCATTTGCGGCCCGCCAATCCCTTCAAATTCTGCATCAATACCCTGCTCTCGAAAACTACGGATGAGCTTCGCACCAAGCGTATCTCCCGATACCTCTCCCACCACGATTCCGATTTTAAGCTTCCGATTTTGCAAGTGTATTCCCTCAAATGAGACAAATTAATTCCGTTCAGATTCTATCATAAAGCATGATTTGAGCATGCCTAAGTGTTGAACTCACAAATCTTGGCTACCTCAAATAATTAAACTACTGGAATCTGGACAATGCGCGCGCCTTAGCCCAGCTTAAAAATTAAAATAAATTTAAAGCGGCTGATCTTTAAACAAATAAATAAAAAGGCATTTTGCAGAAGCTTTATCAATTTTCATACTTAGCAATAGAAAGGTATGCTAGATGATTCAAATTAAAATATAAATCAGGATGAATTACTTTAAATTTTATAGTCTTTATCTCTTTTTAGAATAAGCAAATCAATAATCAAGACAACGACTTATATTTAAAAGTCATAAGATATGCTCGTTTTTTGATTTTGGCATATATGCATGTTTGGTCCGATTGAATTTATTTTAGCAGGTGTATTGGTTGGTTTCTGTGTTGGGATTACCGGTGTCGGTGGCGGTTCGTTGATGACCCCAATCCTGATTACACTGCTTCGGGTTGAACCGCATATCGCGATTGGTACAGACCTTCTTTATGCCGCAATTTCTAAATTCTGTGGTTCACTGGTTCATGCTAAGAAAATGAATATTGTCTGGCCTATTGTGATCTGGCTGGCGATCGGCAGTATCCCTGCCTCATTTGTGACCCACTGGGTACTAGAGAATTATCTCAGTCAATCGACACATTATAAAGCAACGCTGACCATGGTATTGGGCTTTATGCTGACCCTTACTGGTGCATCTATTGTATTCCGCAATTCTATTGAAAAGTTCTTTAATAAATACCGCAAACAAGAACTGCCTGATATGACTCAGGATCTAGACAAAGTTGACTTTAAATCTGGCAATAAACGTGTCTTGATCGTGATCATGGGTATTGTACTGGGCGTGTTTGTGACCCTGTCATCTGTCGGTGCCGGTGCTTTCGGTATTATGGCCTTGATCCTGATGTTCCCGAATCTACCAATGATCCGTATTATCGGTTCGGATGTAGTACATGCTGTACTTTTAACTTTAGTCGCAGGTCTGGGCCATATGAGTGCAGGTAATGTAGACTTTACTTTATTAGGCTGGTTACTTTGCGGTTCTATTCCAGCGATTGTGATTGGAACACTGATCAGTTCACGTATGCCAGAGAAAATTATCCGTAAAATTCTTGGGATTACCCTGTTCTGTCTTGGCGTGAATTTCATTGTGAATCCAGTCAAGTCAAAACCGGTGCAACCCGCCCAACCTGAATTGGTAACAGCAGTAGAAAAAACAGCTGCTGTTTAAACTAAATCATGGATTCATCACTTTTTTTTCAAAGAAGTATTCATCTTTTTTATAACAAAGTGACGCATCATTCATGTTATATTCAGGCTATTAAACAACCTTTTGTATGATCAAACCAGTGACGGCAATGAATACACTACAGTCAAAACCTATTTCAGCATCAGATATTGATGACGTGAATATCCAAAGCATGATTCCTTTGGTAACACCTGCTCAGTTGAAAGCAGAGTTACCTTTGACTGAAACTGCTTATCAAACCGTACTGCATGGTCGTGAAACGATTCGTAATATCCTGGATGGCAAGGATAAGCGTATTTTTGTAGTGATTGGTCCATGTTCAATTCATGATCCAGCGGCTGCGCATGAATATGCTGAACGTTTAAAAGCTTTAAGCGAAAAAGTAAAAGATAGCCTGTATATCGTAATGCGTGTTTATTTTGAAAAACCGCGTACAACTGTAGGCTGGAAAGGTCTGATCAATGACCCTGATATGAATGACTCTTTCAATATTGAGAAAGGTCTGCGTATCGGTCGTAAACTGTTACTGGAGCTGAATGAACTTGGCCTGCCATGTGCAACAGAAGCACTGGATCCAAACTCTCCACAGTACTATCAGGATTTAATTTCATGGTCAGCGATCGGTGCACGTACTACCGAGAGCCAAACTCACCGTGAAATGTCTTCTGGCCTGTCTTCACCAGTCGGCTTCAAAAATGGTACAGACGGCGGCTTAACTGTTGCGACCAATGCAATGCAATCTGTTAAACATGGTCACAGCTTCCTGGGTCTAAATGACCAAGGTCAGGTTGCGGTGATTCGTACTTCAGGGAATCCATATGCACACGTGGTTCTACGTGGCGGTAATGGCAAACCTAACTACGATGCAGGTTCAGTTGCAGATGCTGAGGCAGCTCTTGCGAAAGCCAAAGTCAGCGGCAAAATCATGATTGATGCCAGCCACGCAAACTCAAATAAAGACCCGTACTTACAACCGCTTGTCTTAAAAAATATTACTGAACAAATTCTTGATGGAAACAAGTCAATTGTTGGTATTATGGTAGAAAGTCACCTGAAAGGTGGCCGTCAGGATATTCCTGCCAATCTTTGTGATCTGGAATATGGAAAATCAGTGACTGATGGCTGTATCGATTGGGAGACCACAGAAAAAGTGTTGCTTGACATGCATGAGGCATTGAAGGACGTTTTACCTAATCGTTAAACGAACTGACAAACGCCATCGACAAGATGGCGTTTTCATTTCTGAACAAGGAAAATTTTATCTGATGAATGAAATTGAAACTGCATTAAGTCAAATTGAAAATTTTCAGTTCATCCATGACCATCTGTTCAGCTCTGGTCAGCCGACAACTGAACAACTGAGGTTGATTAAAGAATACGGCGTATCCACCGTAATCAATGTGGCATTAACAGATAGCGATCATCATCTGTTACATGAAGATAAAATTTGTCTTGATCTTGGCCTGAACTATATCCAGTTGCCGATCTCCTGGGAAACCCCTTCGGATAGCCAATGCCTGCTGGTACTGGATCTGATTGATCATCTGGTCAAAGAACAAATGGTCTGGGTACATTGTACGCAGAATTATCATGTCAGCTGCCTGATGTATTTATATCGTCAATACTATATGGATATGGACATGCCGACTGCACAGGAATATCTGCATCAGCTCTGGGAACCGAATGAAACCTGGACCGGTTTAATTCATGCGGTTGCCCTACAGCTGCAAGGCCGTAAAGCAACACAGGAACTGGAATTATCCCTGATTCATCCTAATAACTTCGGTTGATGTTATTTGTAATGACTGATCAGAACAGTTGCCATAGACAGAATACCTTCCTGACGACCAGTAAATCCTAATTTTTCAGTGGTTGTGGCTTTAATACTGATTTGAGTCACATCCACATCCAGTACATCGGCAATGCTCTGACGCATTTCCAGGTTATGTTTAGCCAGCTTTGGACGTTCACAAGCTACAGTGATGTCAGCATTATTTAGGCGATAACCACGATCCAAAATTAGCTGATAGACATGCTTTAATAAAACCTTGCTGTCTGCACCTTTAAACTGCGGATCGGTATCTGGAAAATGCTGGCCAATATCGCCTAGCGCCAAGGCACCTAGCAAAGCATCACAAAGTGCATGTAAAACCACATCACCATCAGAGTGTGCTTTCAAGCCATGCGTATGTGGAATCTGAATACCTGCCAGAGTGACAAAATCACCTTCTTCAAATGCATGTACATCCAGTCCCTGACCAATACGAATTTGTGCAATCACTTTTATATCCTTTAGAAATAACTGATTGAAATCTTGTACACGACGTTTCTATTTCGCTATAGTTAGACCTAGCGTAACACAGTGAAAGTATAAGCGATCATGCTACTGAAAACTGATATAAATATGATGAAAATAATGGGACTTTTACTCGGGACAGGCCTTTTTGCTAGCAGCATTCATGCTGAATCGCTGGACTGTAGCAGTCATCATAACAATAACGCAGCCATGAAAAAGATCTGCTCAGTCTCTCTTGATGAACCGCGTGAAAAACTGACAGATCAATATTTTACCGCCTTTCTGATTACAGATGCGCCTGTTCGCTTATTACAAGATACCCAGCAGCTATGGAGTACACGCTTACAGCAATGTAAAACGCTGGACTGCTTTAAACAACAATTTGACCAGCGTCTGGATGACCTCAATATTTATATTTCCTTGAATCAGAGCCTAACTCAGCACTATCTCAAGTTTGAACAGGGCCAAATGGCCAAACAGCCAATTCATCTCAAGATTCATCAGCTGACGAAAGACCGCATCAAAATTGAAGGAATTGCTTACCGCAATCCGAATAATCGTGCAGAAACCCAGACCATTCCTTTTCTAGCTTATACCACGACCGAAACTAAAAGCCAGATTACGGATAATGAGCATGACTGCAAATATAACTTTAACTATAGCAAGGCAATTTTGACGGTCAGTACCGAACAAAAAGGCTGTGAGCGCTTTAGTGGTATTTATCGTTTATATGATTAAACAGCTGACTTTTTTTATCTATTGATGTCCTGAATATGTATTTAAAAATTTAAACTAGAAATTCCCTCTCCTTAAAGGAGAGGTTTTTATAAAGATTCCCTTTATCCTAACCTTCTTTCTCAGGTAGAAGAAGCTTAATGAATAAATAATTATTTTTTGATCTTTAAAAATAGCCCGTAAGCGGGCTATTTACTTAGGCCGGGTAATGCTGAGCTATTTCTTGGCTAATCATAGCTGCGGTTGCCGCTGATAATGTCCAGCCTAAATGTCCATGACCGGTGTTGTAAAAGACACGTTCCTGTCTACCACGGCGCACCACTGGCATCATGTTCGGCATCATGGGACGCAGACCTGCCCACGGCACCACATGTTCAGTACATAGATCGAAATTGCGTTGTGTCCAGTCAATTAAAGGCTGAATTCGGTCAACACGAATATCCCGATTATAACCATTAAATTCCGCGGTTCCTGCAACACGTAAGCGGTCTTTACCTAAACGTGACAAGACGATCTTGGCGCTCTCATCTAGCAGACTGACCCAAGGAGCATTTTGCTGACTTTGCTCATCATTCAGCTGTACGGTAATTGAATAGCCTTTTACCGGATAGACATTCACTCGCTCACCCAACAGATCTGCCAACTGATAACTGCTTACGCCTGCACATACCACAATGGCATCCGCCTGAATCTCGAGCACATCTTCAGCATTGGCATGCACATTTTCAGGGCTTGGTCTGCATTTAACCGTAATATGCTGTGCTTGGTGATCGACCGCAAATACATCCTGACCAAATTCGAAGTTCACCCCTTTTTTCATACAGGCATTTGCCAGTCCAGTACTGAATTTATGAATATCTCCAGTCGCATCACTCTGGCAATAAAACCCGGCATAATAATCTCCAGTTAATGCAGGTTCAATCTGCTTGATTTCTTCATTGCTGATGGCATTACGTTCCAGACCACCACTACACAACAGATCATTGACCTTAATTGCGACATCATAATCAGCTTTATTATGGTAGAAATGTAGAATTCCGCGCTTTTCCAGATCAAAATCAATCTGCTCAATTTCGGCAATTTCAAACAGACGTTTTCTGGCCAGTAATGCGATTTTTACCGTTTCCCGGGTATTGGTTTCATAGTTTTTAATATGACCTAGAAATTCCATCAGCCAGCTATATTTATGCAGACTAAAAGAAGGATTAAGCAATAGCGGTGCGGTTTTTTGTGACATCCATTTGATGCCTTTCAACACAGTGGCTTTTTGATTCCAGACTTCTGCATTACAGGCAGAAAGTTGCCCGCCATTAGCAAAGGATGTTTCCATCGCGGGATAAAGATGACGGTCAACCACCGTGACCTGATAACCGAGTAAGGCGAGCTCATAAGCTGTTGTTACACCGGTAATGCCTGCCCCCACCACAATAACATGACGCATAGACACCTCTCCTCAATATGTGATGTCTTTCCCATCTGTCATGTGTACCTGAGAGCTTCGGTGACTGCATCATAGCTGTATGCAGCAACCTTCCCCCTTCGGTGAGTGATTCAACACTTCTCTCCAGAGTTTAATATATTATTGCAGTCCTTTTGCCTGAGAGTTTCCTGGGACCTTGCTCCTTCGGCGAATGCAGTAGCATTTCTCTCCTGCAATAATATTTTTATTATCCTGAGCAATTTATATACCATCTTATCGGAGACTACAGTTTTTTATTTATGTTAATTCACGTGATTTAAGTGGTAACGATACTTTCAATAAATTTAGAAGAAATAACACTATCTATTTCAAACGAATTTTAAGATTTTAATTTGGTTTTTTGCCTCATTTTCCTACGTCATGCTGCAATGCAAGGCATTTAAGAAAAGCAATAATGTTAATAATTGCTTAGGCTATTTATAGGATTGATTTAATATTAGACTTTAATATATGGCCGACTTTCAGATCCTAAAATTAAATTAACCAGGAAAGAATCAACATGAGAGATCCAGCCGCGACTACCGTTTGCATACTGATAATACTGGCCATGAACTGGCTATCTCCGCCATAGACACGCGTCAGTACATAGGAAGCTGAAGCAGTAGGTAAAGCAAAAAACAACACCAGTACCTGGGTGGTTAAAGGATCAATATCAAATAATTGGCAGACAAAGAAAGCAGCAAGTGGCATTCCTAATAAACGTCCAAAAGTCGCCAGACCTAATGGGAAGATATCTCGCTGGAAGCCTTGGAACTGTAAGGCAGCCCCCACACACATCAAGCCAAGCGGCAAACTGCATAAGGCAATCTGTTTTAAGAATAATTCAAACCCAGCCCAGAGTGATAAGCCTGAAAGATTAAATAGGCCTCCAACAAGAGAACCTAGAATTAAAGGGTTCTTTAACAGATCAATCAGGATTTTGAAGATCTGCATATCTGAACTACGGGTAAATGCCAGTACAGATAAGATATTGACCAGTGGAATACATAACACCATCACTACGGCGAAAATGGTCATGCCCTGCTGATGAAATAAAGCATTCACTGCTGCAAGTCCGATATAGGTATTAAAACGCAGGAGTGCCTGCACATAGACCCCAAAACGTGCATAGCCAATCTGATAAATCTTGCGCATCACATATAGAGCAATACTGACCACTGCCATAAGGCTAAAGACCACCAGAACCACATCTTTAATGACTGCCATTTCAATCTTGGCTACGGCCAGATTTAAAAATAGCATGACTGGAAACAGGACAAAATAATTAAGTTTTTCTGCCCCACGCCAGAAACTATCTTCCAGCCATTTCCTTTGTTTTAATACATAGCCCAAAGTAATCAGGCCAATAAGCGGAAACAGTACAGTGAAGATAGTCTGAAACATTGAACAACTCATGATATGGGTTTTGCGGCAATCGCATCCAATTCAATTGCCTGTCAATGAGCAAGGATACAACAACCGGCTCGTTTCAAGATAAAAATAGTGGAAAATTCAATGGATAATAAATAAAAAACACTCTCGCTGGCTTTAATTAAAATACGCTTTAAATCCAACTTTCATCTTTTGCAACATTTAGTGCATCATTTTTAGTCTTTCAAGCTCCTCATAAACCTTTGCATCAAGCTTCGGACGGACTTTTTCAAACTTAACTTTTAACAAATCCAGGCTTCTTAAGAGCATCCTAAAAATGAGTCTCTCACGGCCTAAATCATCTGTTGCCTTAAAAGTTGTTGGATCAATCCTTAAACGGAAATCCATATTTCTACGTTTAAATGAATAAAAAATACGTTCATCAAAACTATCATTTCCCATTATAATTTCAATGCACTTCCATTTATCTATCGGAATATCATACGACTTATTTTGTAGTTGAGCATTTAAGGCATTTTCTACTGCGTTACGTGCTTTATTTTCGAGATCAAGATGATCTTCTGTTAACACTTCCCTACTTAATTCAGCACTTAACCATACTTCCATTCATATATCCTGTCATTATTCTTATTAAACACACTTAGAATCAAACATAGATTCAAATAACTTCATCAATCTTTTCGAGACTCTTTTCTAAAATCACCAGATTTAAATCTACTAAAGGCTGTCCAACATCTGCATCCAGTGGATAACTCTCTGTTTTGCCGGTTTGGTGATAACCACGACGCTCATAATACGCGATTAATTCAATGCGAACATTAAGAACAGACATTCTAAGTTTTTTGAAAGGTATTTTTTCTCTAGAGTATTGCTCAGCGAAATCTAACAATATTCGGCCATAACCTGAATTTTGCCGGACTGGGTCAATAGCAAAACTGCCGATTTCAAAACAATCTGGCAAGTGTGTCAGACCAATACAACCCACCAGTTGATCATTATTTTCCAAGACATAAAGTTCGAAATCAGGCCGTGCTAAAAGTTCACTTAACTGAGCCTCATTAATTCGATCACCTAAAAAAATGTCATGTTCATGCGTCCAGCCCAAATTAGATCGATAAGCTGTATTGATCAACTTAACAATGCTTTGAATGTCCGTAGCTTGGGCTAAACGAATATTGTTATTTTTCATTTTATAAATATAAAAAAGCCAGACCGAAGCCTGACTTTAATTTCATTTGCTTCTATAAAGCAAATTATTTAGGTTCAATTGGCTCAAACGGCGCAACGACATCGGCATTTTGTGCACGATGGCGCATGAAGTGATCCATCAAAACAATTGCTAGCATCGCTTCAGCAATTGGGGTTGCACGTACACCCACGCAAGGATCATGACGGCCTTTGGTCAGGACATCCGTATCTTCACGATTAATGGTAATGGTTTTACCCGGAGTTGTGATGGAAGCCGTTGGTTTCAACGCAATCGAAACACGAATATCCTGACCGCTAGAAATACCACCCAAGATACCGCCAGCATGGTTCGCCAGGAAGCCATCTGTTGTGAGTTCATCACGGGTTTCATGACCGAACTGCTCAGTCACACCAAAACCATCACCGATTTCGACACCTTTAACAGCATTAATCGACATCATGGCATGCGCGATGTCAGCATCCAGACGATCAAATACTGGCTCGCCCCAACCCACGGGTACTTTAGACGCAATGATCTCGAGTTTAGCGCCACAACTAGTACCTTGTTCACGCAAAGACGTGACCAGTGCTTCAAAGCGCGGCACCGCATCAACATCACCACAGAAGAACGGGTTATTTGGCACTTCGTTCCAGTCCAGTTTTTCTGCTTTTTCAGTACCGATTTGGGTCACATGACCACGGATTTCAATACCAAATTTCTCAAACAGGAATTTCTTGGCAATCGCACCTGCTGCTACACGCATCGCAGTTTCACGCGCACTCGAACGGCCACCACCGCGATAGTCACGAAAACCATACTTCTGGGTATAGGTATAGTCTGCATGACCCGGGCGGAAAGTTTGCGCGATATTGCCATAATCTTTCGATTTCTGGTCCGTATTGCGGATTAAAAGACCAATTGAAGTACCGGTAGTTTTACCCTCAAACACACCTGAAATAATTTCAACTTCATCTGGCTCTTTACGCTGTGTTGCAAATTTTGAAGTACCCGGCTTACGACGGTCCAGATCCTTTTGCAAATCCGCTTCAGACAGTTCAATCCCTGGTGGAACCCCATCAATAATGGCCATTAAGCCAACACCATGAGATTCACCACAAGTCGTTACACGGAAGAGTTGCCCTATACTATTACCTGCCATGTCAACGACTCCTTATGAATTAACAGATTGAATGAATAAATCACGATATTGACGGCATTGGGCTGCAGTCAGTGCAAAGATACCTGAACCACCACGTTGGAACTGCAACCAGTGGAAATCAACGGTATTGAAGTTTTGCTTCATCGCCCATTCAGAATTACCCACTTCAATCACGATCAAACCATCTTCAGTCAGATAATCAGCTGCTTGAGCCAGCATCTTGCGAACTAGATCCAGACCGTCTTGACCAGCAGCAAGCGCAAGCTCAGGCTCATGATGGAATTCCTCAGGCAAATCAGCCATATCTTCCGCATCGACATACGGCGGATTAGATACGATTAAATCGTACTGATTTTCGGCTGGAATTTTTTCGAACAAATCCGATTCAAGCAATGCGATCTGATATTGCTTGTCATGATGCTCAGTATTAATTTGTGCAACTTCCAATGCTTCTTTGGAAATATCGGTGGCATCTACTTCCGCTTCAGGGAAAGCATAAGCCAAGGCAATTGCGATACAGCCGGAACCGGTACACATATCTAGAATGCGTTGTGGTGTCTTCGGATTCGGGTTTTCCGGCAAGTTATTAACCGCTTCACCCATTTGACCATGTTCGCCCAGGAAATAAGGAGCAAAACGGTTTTCAATCAGCTCAACGATTGGCGAACGAGGAATTAATACACGTTCATCAACATAGAATGGCTTGCCGAAGAAATAGGCTAGATTCAATAAATAAGAGGTTGGAACACGTTCATTAATGCGGCGTTCTAGCAAGCTCAAGAACTCAGCCACTTCGCTTGGCAATAATTTAGAGTCCAGAATTTCAGGATCTGCATTCCAGTCCAGTGACAAGGTTTGTAGAACCAGCGCTGAACTTTCAGCAAAATAATCTTCTGTACCTTGACCTAAGTGCGCATCGTATTGACGTAATGCTGTAACCCCAAAACGAATAAAATCACGAATGGTAGTTAAATTTTCAGCGGCTTCCTGCAAATGTTCAGGGCTAATAGTCGGTCGATCCACTTAAGGCGTCTCCAAGGTCATTTTTTAAAACGCCTTATGATACCTTGTTTTGAGGTCTTTTATAATGCCAAAACCATGAAAAACCCGAATTCTCCATGGTTTATCAATGACAGATCTTCTGAATTTCAGGCAGATTAGAATCCTACTTTTTAAGATTTATCGGTATTTCCGGAAGGATTTATTAACTTAAAATCAGTTTAAGCACCGGCACGATAAGAACGCAATTGATACAAATTCGCCTGATCTTTTACCATCTCCAGCGCACATTGACCCTGTTTAATCTGGGCATATTGGGTATTCATAGTCAGCTTGCATTGCTGTGACAGTTTGCGTTCCCACACTGTATGCTGAT
The DNA here is from genome assembly GCF_013419905.1 of Acinetobacter sp. YH12046. Taxonomy (NCBI): domain Bacteria; kingdom Pseudomonadati; phylum Pseudomonadota; class Gammaproteobacteria; order Moraxellales; family Moraxellaceae; genus Acinetobacter; species Acinetobacter sp. YH12046. Next base: position 6,654 of record NZ_VOZF01000029.1, on the reverse strand, counting down.
CACGAATATTATTACGATAACCCGCATTCAATTTCAGATAAGTCTTATAGTTTTTCTTTAGACGTTTATTCTGTGCTTTTAATTCTTTTTTCACACATTTCTGCAGTTTAGCTGTATTGCCATAACTAAAGTTCATGCACTGGGTATATTCCTGAGAATAACCTGTAGCCGCCTGAACCTGTAATGCCATCGTCCCCAAACAACCTACCATTAATAAACATGCAAAACGCATAGTATCCCCTTCACCAAAACTGGCTTGTTTCCAATCAATATTGAATAATGAATCTTGTTTAAATTATTGCCTGATACTAACTGAGTCCTTGATAAAATCCTATATTTTTCTCGCTTAAAAAGATGTCACAGTTCTTTGGTTGAAACTTGATTTTATGGCCGCATATAATTCGGCAATGATGTCCAAACGAGCCCAGATCTTATGAGCTATAAGCACAACAATCTTATGGCCATGCGCCAGAACTACTGGAATGACCAGTTATCCAGTCAGGTGCAGCAGGAAAAGGTATTTTTACAAACCACATTAATGCAGCAAGGCGTATTTAGTAGCGCGACTTTGGAAGATGCCAAGTACCTGTTTTTCAGTTTGCCAAGCATCATTATTGTGAAGGGTTATGCGCTGGGTTTTATGCATGAAACAGTCCAGAACCTAATTCATCAACATATTCAAACAAATAAACAACAGTTACAACAACGATCTGAATTAAAAATTCAATTTCAAATGTCATAATATTCACCCTACACTGGTCAAAACGGCAAGCGATATGCTCTTGCCGAGATTTTCACCGTGAATTCAGCGGCTTAAACTTTTTTAATACGTGCAGACACGGTAATATCCACTACAATGATTTATTCCGCTTTATGCTGATAAAAGGATTGAGTTTACATGTCAGATCAGAACGATAAGCTTAAACAATTGAAAACTTCCTCAATGGATCGACGCTTATCGATCGCAAAGGCATCTTTGCTGGCAGGTACGCGCTGGGCAGCATCCAGTGCGGGTTCTATGTTCTCGAGTGAAGAAGAAAAAGAAAGAAGACGCAAAAAAGCCATGAAAGAACAGGCCGATTATCTGGTTGCAGAAATTGGCAAGCTTAAAGGTTCAATTGTCAAAATTGGCCAGATGATGGCCCTGTATGGCGAACATTTTCTGCCAGAAGAGGTCACTCAAGCCTTAAATACGTTAAATAATAAAACAGTTGCTTTGGCGTGGCCGGCGATCAAAGCCCAATTACAACAGCAATTAGGTTCCAAGCTAGATGATCTGACGGTTGATCATGAGCCCCTAGGTACCGCCTCTTTGGCTCAGGTTCACCGTGCTGTACGCAAGTCAGATGGCATGGAACTGGTGCTTAAAATCCAGTACCCGGGTGTAGCTGAGGCTATTGATTCTGATATGAGCCTGTTTAAGAACATGCTCAAATTGACCCGTATGGTGCCGCAAACCCGTGAATTTGATCAATGGTTCGATGAAGTTCGTGAGATGATGCATCGTGAGGTCAATTATAAAATTGAGGCGGATACGACCCGTCGTTTCTGTAAACGTCTGCAAAATGATCCACGATATATCGTACCGACCATCATCGATAACTATTGTACTGACCGTGTTCTGTGTATGACCTTTGAACGTGGTGTACCCATCAATAGTCCAGTAATGTTGTCTCTACCACAGGAACGTCGTAATAAACTGGGTGAGGCTTCCCTTGAAATCGCAGTACGTGAGATTTTTGAATGGGGGGAGATGCAGACTGACCCGAATTTCGGCAATTATCTGGTACGTCTAGGTGATGGCGAAAATATTCAGGACAAGATTGTGCTTCTCGACTTCGGTGCAATCCGTCAATTTGACCAGCATCTACTCAATGTAGCGCGTAACCTGATCCAGGCCGGTTATCATCATGATTCAGACATGATGGTGAAAGCCATGACCGGTTATGAATTCTTTGATTCTATTCCGCCTAGCATCAAACCGGATATGGCGAAAGTCTTCCTGTTAGCCACAGAAGCCTTCAGCTCGCCAATGAACAATAAAGACCTGCCTCCAGGTGTGATGGATGAACATGACCGCTATAACTGGAAAAAAAGCCAGCTTCATAGCCGGGTAATGCAGCAAGCTTCTAAATCCATGGCTTCACGTTATTTCAGTGTACCGCCTAAAGAATTTATGTTTATCAGCCGTAAGTTCATTGGCGCTTATACCTTCATGACGGTGATTGATGCGAAAACTAATGTACGCGCAATGATTAAACGTCATCTCTAAACGACTAAGTTATTATTAGCCTTATATAAGACCCGGATGATTTTGTCATTCGGGTCAATTTTTGATAAAAACCTAATTTTTCTTATTTTATTTTTCTATTTAGTTTCAATATTTTAATTCTTCAAATCCCCTCTTTATTTTAATTATAAATTGACAATGATTCATGTCATTGATGACATGGTTTTTTCTAGAACTGCATGTCAACATCAGGCAAATAAGATAACACCCCGTAGGATAATTAGAATGAACAATATGGTGAACAAAGCACAAGGATTTGGCTTGTCCATCCTGACCAAAGTGGCTGGAAGTGATTTACTCGACCAATTAAAGCTGCGTAAATTTTTAGAAAAATCTCTTTATCAAAGCTCTAAAGCAGGTTTTAAAACACTCAGCCAGACTCAGAAAATCCTGAAATCTGGTCAGAAAATTCAAAGACAACGTTTGCCACATCAGTCCAAATCCCTGTTTGATCTGAATCTGACTGAAGAACAGCAAATGACCTGCGAGGCAATGCAACAGTTTGCCAGCGAAGTCCTTTATCCTTTGGCACATGATGCAGATCATCATGAAATCTTCCCAAAGGAACTCTGGCAATATTCAACTGATCTGGGTCTTAATTTTTATGCGCTGCCTGAAACTCTAGGTGGCGTAGCTGTAGAACAGAATATCGTCAGTAATGTCCTGATGGCTCAACAGTTGGCTCAAGGTGATTTCAGTCTGACCGCTGGTCTGCTTTCTACTTTTAGTGTGATTAATGCGATTACCCGTTGGGGTTCAGAACAGGTTCAGGCTGAGTATTTGACTGCATTTGCCGATGATCCTCATCTTAAAGCTACCTTCGCAGTACAAGAAGCAACAGCTGCCTTTAATCCTTATCAGTTAAAAACTCAAGCAACGTCGAATGGAGATCACTATTTAATTAATGGTGAAAAAACCTTGGTGATGCTCGGAGAAACTGCTGATATCTATCTGGTCAGTGCAGATCTGAATGGCAAAACCGAAGTATTTATTGTGCAACGCAATAATACCATTACTGCACAAAAATCTCCGGCTATGGGCTTGAAAGCCACTCAAACTGTGAATCTCAAATTTAATAACACACCGGCACAACGCTTGGGAGATGACGATTTTGATTACACCGCTTTTCTTGATCTAGGCAATTTAATGTGGTGTGCCATGGCGGTCGGTATCTGTGAAGCGGTTAAAAAATACTGTGTGCAATATGCCAATGAACGGACAGCCTTTAGTGAACCAATTTCCCATCGGCAAAGTGTAGCTTTTATGATTGCAAATATGGCGATTGAAATTGATGCCATGCAAATGCTGATCCTGAATGCCGCCAGTCTTGCAGAATCTGGTCAAGACTTTCATCGAGAAGCTTATCTGGCCCGTCTGCTCTGTGCAGAAAAATCCATGAAAATTGGCACAGATGGCGTACAGATTCTCGGCGGACATGGCTTCACCAAAGAACATCCGGTAGAACGCTGGTATCGGGACTTAAGAGCAACAGCAATCGTACATTCTGGCCTTCATGCCTGAGCAAAGAATAAGGAAAAAAATAAATGAACTTGCAAAATCCTAAAAAATTCAAATTGCTGATTGATCAGGCACATGAAGTTGCCCTGAATGTACTCCGCCCTATTTCACGCAAGTATGACAAAGCTGAACATGCTTATCCGAAAGAGTTGGATATGCTTGCCTCTGTCGTCGATGGTATGAACCAAGGCAGCGAAGGCATGAATGCAGGAGCTGCGGTCAATAAACGCGGTGATAGCGATGAAAGCAATAAAAATGGCGTCAATATGTCGACAGCACTTAGTATTGTCGAAATGTGTTATGGTGATACCGGACTGCTTTTATCCATGCCGCGTCAAGGGTTAGGAAATTCAGCCATTGCTGCCGTTGCTAATGACGAACAGTTGCAACGCTTTCATGGTATATGGGCAGCGATGGCGATTACTGAACCAGGCTGTGGTTCGGATTCAGCTGCCATTCGTACCACTGCCATTAAAGATGGTGATGACTATATCCTCAATGGTGAAAAAATCTTTGTCACCTCTGGCGAACGTGCAGATGCGGTTGTCGTCTGGGCGACTTTAGATAAAAAACTTGGCCGTGCTGCAATTAAATCCTTTGTCGTACCCAAAGGCACACCCGGCATGAAAATCGAGCGTCTGGAACATAAGCTAGGCATTAAAGCCTCGGATACGGCTGCAATTAGTTTTATTGATTGTCGTATACCTGCTGCTAATTTGCTTGGACATGCTGAAATTGATGTGGCCAAGGGTTTTGCTGGGGTCATGGAAACTTTTGATAATACCCGCCCACTCGTTGCAGCGATGGCAATTGGTTGCTCTAAAGCTTCTTTAGAGAGAACCAAGGAAATTTTTAAGGATCAGCTAGATTCTGAGTACCATACACCTTACTTACAAACATCGAATATTGCAGCGCAGATTTATCGTATGGAAGCCGAATGGGAATCTGCCCGTTTATTAATGTTAAAAGCTGCGTGGATGGCGGATAATCGTAAGCCTAATTCCCGTGAAGCTTCTATTGCTAAAGCCAAGGCGGGTCGTATCGCGAATGAAATCACTTTGAAATGTGTCGAATTAGCAGCATCTATAGGCTATAACGAGGCAGAACTTTTAGAAAAATGGGCACGTGACTCCAAGATTCTGGATATTTTTGAAGGAACTCAACAGATTCAGCAACTCATTATTGCTCGACGTGAACTAGGTAAATCTTCAAGTGAATTAAAATAATCAAAAACTGGAAATACTTCTTTATTAAAGAACGAATCATCAAAAAGAATGGATTTTTTATGGTTTTCGAACTATAAAATTTCCATCCTTTTTCATGTCATGACCTATGTATTCTATTCGTCCTTTACAACCTCAAGATAATGCTCAAATTGCCAAGATTATTCGTGAAGTTTCCGTAGAATTCGGACTTGCAGCAGAATCCGGTTTTGCTGTCGGTGATTCAATCCTGGATAACCTGTATGAAGTATATCAGCAGCCAAATGCAGCTTATTGGGTCATTATCGATGAGCAGGATCAAGTCTTTGGTGGCGGAGGTATTTCGCCATTACAGGGTGATCAGAGTATTCTAGAAATACAGAAAATGTATTTCTTACCCATTATTCGTCGTTATGGATTTGCAAAAAAGATTTTAAATCTGACCTTTGACTTTGCTCATGAGCAGAACTTTAAACGAATCTATCTTGAGACTACTGCAAGTCTTTGGCAGGCAGTGAAGCTTTACGAAAAATTAGGTTTTGAACATCTCGATCATCCCGAAGGCAATACAGGTCATAGTGCAGCTTGTGAAATCTGGATGCTAAAAACTTTAGACTAAGCTTTCTTGTGCATCTAAACACATACACTTTAAAGAAAAGCCTGAGATACAAATTCGACTGTTAATTGGCTTTTCTTTAAACAATTCTTCATAAAAAATTCATTATTCAATAAAATCTAATTTGTCTTTGTAAACAAATCATCTAATTTCTTGACGATTTTCATACATCTTCCTAAGATCAATCTAATTTTAAAAATACAGGGAAGCTGAAAGTTGTTGGGCAAATTTTCTGGCAAAAACTATTCATTATTAAAGGTCTTAAATCCTACTACTTTAAAAATTGGGATACTTGGTTTAAGTACAATATTAATAAGTGCTTGCTCCTCACTAGGGGGTAATTCCTTAGAAAAACGCTCTGCTAAACTGTCTCAAGGAATTCAGACTGCATATGCTGTGCCTGCGATAACTGCTACTCGCGTTTCACCTTTAATTATTCAAAATGCCGAAAGACATAGTCTAGATCCCTTGCTAGTAGCAGCCGTGATTCGACAGGAATCTACCTATCGCAGTCAGGTCGCTTCACCTGCAGGTGCTGTGGGTCTTATGCAAATTGTTCCGCGTTATTGGCAATCTACATGTGGACCTGATTTATTTAATGAAGCAATAAATATTGGATGTGGGAGTTATATTCTGTCACGTTATCAGGAATCTAGTGGCAGCCTAGAAAAAGCGCTGGGCTATTATAATGTAGGCCCTACTGCCTATGAGAAAGATCGGAAAATGCGTAAACAAGGCAAAAAATATGCAAAAGAAGTTTTAACGCACCAGAAGCAACTTAAAAAATCGATGTAATTAGAACGTACTAATGATTAATTAAATGCATTCCAGAAATATTAATCCATAAATAAAAAGGCTTAAATTTATTTAAGCCTTTTTCTATTTCATCTTTATTTTTTCTATAAAAAAAGCCCCCTGCGTGAGCAGAGGGCTTTTGGAATAATGAGCTGGCGATGACTTACTCTCACATGGGAGACCCCACACTACCATCAGCGCTAAGAGGTTTCACTTCTGAGTTCGGGAAGGGA